>JBKQTS010000130.1:0-70076 GCA_052143075.1 Syntrophobacteraceae bacterium
GCCAGCCGCCGCAGCTTTCCCCAGCTCTTTTCAAATGCGGTTTATAACATCGGAGGGGTAACTTTCACCAACATCAAAGTACTGGTAATCCTCACAACAGTTCTGGTTTTCGTTCTGCTCGAGACAATCGTGCGGAAAACCAGGATCGGCATGGCGATGCGCGCCATTTCCTACGACAGGATGGCCGTACCGTTGATGGGCATTCCGCTGGATACGGTGATTGTTTTCACTTTTGTCCTGGGGTCTTCAATGGCGGCCCTTGCAGGGGTGCTTTTCGCCACCGCCTACCCGGTCCTCGACCCCTATATGGGGGCGCTTGTCGGCTGGAAGGCTTTCATCGCTGCGGTTCTGGGCGGGATCGGGGAAATACGCGGCGCCATCGCGGGGGGATTTCTTCTCGGGTTCGTCGAGATTTTCGTTGCAGCTTTTTTCCCGTCGACCCTGCGTGATCTTATCGCTTTCAGCATTCTGCTGGTATTCCTCAGCATAAAGCCAACAGGAATTTTCGGTGTGGCAAGGGCCACAAAGATTTAGGTTGCTATGCGCAGTTACAGCTCTATTCTCTCTTACACGACACTTTGCGCCCTTGCCGTTCTCGCCACGAAACTCGGCATTTTGAATGCTTATGTGCAGCTCGTTCTGATGTATGTCGGAATAAATATAATCTTGTCAACTTCGCTCAACATAGTGAACGGATACATGGGCGAGTTCTCGGTGGGACATGCCGGATTCATGGCCGTCGGAGCCTATGTCACCTCGGTTCTAAACGTAATGCTGTTCACCAGCAGCTCGATTTTCGGGCCGCCTCTGCTTTCCCCCTCGAGCGCAATTTATCTTTTCCCGGTTACCCTTTTTGCCGGCGGCGTAGCGGCCGCTCTCGCAGGGCTTCTGGTAGCGGTGCCGTCTTTCAAGACGCGGGGCGACTACCTTGCGATTATAACCCTGGCCGTTAACTATATCGTCAAAAGCTGTATAGAGAACATCCAGCCGATCGGCGGGGCGCGCGGTTTCATGGGTATGCGCAACGTGATCGATTCCATGCAGGCGGTCGTGAATCTCCCCTGGACCATGATCTGGGTCCTTATATCGGTCGGGGCGACGGTCTGGATAATCCAGCGGCTTGTAAATTCGACATACGGCAAAGGCATTGTTGCGCTGAGGGACGACGAAATTGCGGCCGAGATAATGGGGGTAAATACCCAACGTATGAAGATAGTGGCTTTCATGCTATCCTCCGGGTTGGCAGGAATAGCGGGGGGCCTCTTCGCGCACGTGCTGGGATATATAAACCCGGGGACCTTCACCATCATGAAGTCGACTGAAGCACTGGTTATGGTTTATCTCGGAGGAATGGGATCGTTGAGCGGCTCGGTGATGAGCGCGATTATCTTTACGCTTGCGCTCGAGGCCTTTCGACCGCTTCAGGTCATAAAATGGGTCGCGGTTCCGTTTCTGCTCATTCTTCTAATGCTCTTCAGGTCCGAGGGGATCATGGGAAACAGGGAACTCACCGACATTTTTCCGAGTCTGCGCAAGTGGTTTGCGCCCAGTGAGGGACGGGTGTAGAATGGCTCTTCTGGAAATAAAGGGCCTGACGCACTTTTTAGGCGGTCTGAGGGCGGTAAATGATCTTAACCTGACCCTGCATGGGGGGGAACTGATGGGCCTGATAGGCCCTAACGGCGCAGGCAAGACGACAGTCTTCAACCTTGTGAGCGGTTTTTACCGTCCATCGCAAGGTCAAATCCGATTCCTGGGCCACGATATAGGAGGTCTTCGGCCACATCAGGTTACGACCCTTGGGATCGCGCGCACGTTCCAGACTATCCGCCTTTGGAACTCTCTGAGCGTTTTCGAAAACCTTTGCGTCTCTCAGCATCATCAACTCGGTTACGGGTTTTTACAGTCGGTGTTGCGCACCCCGAAGTTCGTACGAAGCGAGCGGCAAGTCAAAAAGAGGGCCGAGGAACTCATGGATTTGCTGGGGCTTGGGCAATATGCGCTCGAATTTCCGAAAAACCTTCCCTACGGGCTTCAAAGGCGCGTGGAGATTGGCCGCGCCCTGTCGCTTCGGCCCAGGCTCCTTCTGCTCGATGAACCGGCTGCCGGGATGAACCCCGGCGAAGTGGGCCGTCTCATAGAAATGATCCGGTGGATTCGAGACGAATTCGAGCTGACGATCTGTTTGATAGAACACCACATGCGGGTGGTGATGAACGTCTGCGAGAATATGATAGTACTCGATTTCGGCGAGACAATCGCGGAGGGCCGCCCGGATGAAATCAGGCAGGATTCCCGCGTCATTAAGGCCTATCTGGGAGATGAAGAACCGGTCGATGCTCGAGGTAACTGATCTTCACGTAAAATACGGAAACATCGAAGCGCTGCACGGGATATCCTTTTGTGTCAACGAGGGTGAGGTAGTCGCGCTGCTTGGCGCCAACGGCGCGGGTAAATCCACTACCCTTATGAGCATCATGCGTCTTCCGCCCCCCGAAGGACCCCGGGTCAGCAAGGGTGAAATAAAATTCAACGGGACCAATCTTCTTCCGGTCTCCGCGCATACCCTTGTATCCAAGTACGGAATCGGCCTTGTGCCGGAGGGCAGGCATATTTTCGGAAATCTGACGGTCTTTGAAAACCTCAAGCTGGCAACCTTTGCAAGAAAAGACCGGGATCAGATTCAAAGGGACTACGAACGTGTTTTTGCGCTCTTCCCACGTCTTGCCGACCGCAAATCTCAAAGAGGAGACCTGCTGAGCGGCGGCGAGCAGCAGATGCTCGCAGTCGGGCGTGCCTTTATGAGCGGCGTGGGATTCATCCTGCTCGATGAGCCTTCGATGGGGCTGTCGCCTCTTCTGATGGTCGAACTTTTTCGGGTGCTCAAAAAACTTAACGAGAGCGGCACCACCTTTCTCGTCGTAGAACAGAACGCACGAATCGCTCTGAAGTACGCTAATCGGGCTTATGTTCTGGAAGCCGGCAAAATAGTACTGGAAGGCCAATCACAGGCGCTGTCGGAAAATCCCGAAATTCAAAAAGCATATCTGGGGTAAAGGCTAATGACGAAAATACTCATTTGCGACGGACTCGATGAAAGCGGTCTAAAAATTTTGCGCTCGGCCGAAGGGGTTGAGGCGGATATGCCCGACGGGCTTAGCGCGGCTGAAATCAAGGGAATTTTGCCCGAATACGACGCCATGATCGTGCGCAGCCGCACCAGGGTTACCGCCGATCTGATCGAAAACGCTGCGCGGCTCAAAGTGGTTGGAAGGGCGGGCACGGGTGTGGACAATATCAACGTCGAAGCGGCCAGCGCGCGCGGGATACTGGTAATGAACACACCGGGAGCAAACGCCATGGCCGCCGCAGAGCATGCCCTGGCATTGATGCTCGCACTTGCGCGCCACGTCCCGCAGGCAACGGATTCTATGCGTCATGGGCTGTGGGAAAAGAAGAAATTTGTCGGTACAGAGCTTTATCACCAGACGCTGGGCATACTGGGCCTAGGGAAAATAGGCTCGATTGTCGCCGATCGCGCCCTTGCAATGAAAATGAGGGTCCTTGTCTATGATCCGCATATCGTGCCTGAGATGGCGGCGGTCTTAGGCGCCGAGTATGTCTCACTTGACGACCTGCTCGCCGGATCGGATTTCATTACCCTGCACACGCCGCATACCGACGAGACCCATTGGATGCTGAACCGGCAGACCCTGGCAAAGACCAAACCCGGCGTGCGCATTGTCAACTGCGCCCGCGGCGGGCTCATAGATGAGCAAGCTTTGAGCGAGTTTCTTTCAAAGGGGCACGTGGCCGGGGCCGCGCTCGATGTTTTCGAAAAAGAGCCTCCCACCGGGAGCCCTCTGCTCGATATGCCGAACGTCATTTTCACCCCTCACCTGGGGGCCTCGAGCCTTCAGGCGCAGGAAAACGTCTCTCTGGCGATCTCTTCCCAGATTCTGGACTACCTCCAGCGAGGGCTGATTCGAAACGCCATTAACTTCCCGTCGATCAGCATGAAGGACTACGAAAGACTGCGGCCTTACCTGCTGCTGGCCGAACGGCTCGGCAACCTCCAGGGCCAGATTTGCAGTCCGGTGCTGAAGCTTGAGATCACCTATGCAGGCTCGGACCTCCAGGAGATCCCGATACAGCCCCTTACTCAGACCGTAATCAAGGGGCTGCTCGACCCGATCATGGCCGAAAAGGTGAACCTGATAAACGCGCCCCTTCTTCTCAAACAGCGCGGGATCGAACTTACCGTGTCCACGACATCTCAATCAAGGGGCTATACCGGGGAGATCACCGTAACCGTAAAGGGGCGCAGAAAAGTCGAGTATTCCGCCTCGGGAGCGGTTTTTCTCGGGCAGCAGGCCCGACTGGTCCGGCTAAACGATTACATGCTCGAAGCCGAGCTGGAAGGGATCAACCTGATCATCCAGAACCTGGACAAACCGGGGACTATCGGCCATATTGGAACAACGCTGGGCAGTTTCAATGTCAATATCGCCAACATGCACCTCGCTCGCAGCCGTGAAAGGGACAAGGCAATCGCTATAGTGCGCCTCGACAACGAAGCTCCCCCGGAGGCGCTGGAAATCCTTCGAGCGCACCCAAGCATTGTTTTCGTGCAGCAGGTTAAACTGTAGGGGGCCGGGGTCGGACACTACCGGCAGGAAAATCGGGGGCGCGTAGAGTAGTTACTCCTGTAGCGGCAAGATGTTTTAGATGTGATCTAGATATCAAGCCCAAGCACACTCATCTGGCCAAATTTCATATTGGCGAAATAGCCGAATCGGACATAATGAAGTTTCTCAAGAACATAGGACAATCCTGAGAGTCCCTGGAATTTGGACATTTGATTCTTGTGTGGGAGAAACTGTACGGAAACCTGAAGAGTGTCGGAGCCAAATGCCCCGAAGGGGCTGCATAAATTAGCCCAGGGTAAGCGGAGCGCCACCCTGGGAAGGGTGGACAAAACCAAACCCATCCTTACCCTGAAGCGGTTTCATAAAAATAAGGATTTCCGGGCTAATGCCTCAATCTTTGGCGCAGGTCCACATTCTTTGCGCTCTCTCAAGGTCCGCCACGGTTGCCAAAGTTATCGGCGAAGCAAAACGGAATTCATCCAAATGGATAAAAACCAAGGGCGGTGACCTCAAATTATTTCAGTGGCAAAACGGATATGGGGCTTTTTCTGTGAGCTTCTCTAAGATAACCGAGGTCCGAGAATACATTTCCGATCAAATGAATCACCACAGGAAGATGTCATTTCAGGAGGAATATCGCCTTTTTTTTGCGGAAACATAGTCTGGATTTTGAGGAGGCCCATGTTTGGGATTAGCAGGACAGCGTTACTATGTTAGATTCTATCTAACCCTTTCAGGGTAAAAAACGGGTTTGGTTTTGGCGGCCTGATCCCAGGGTGGCGCTCCGCTTACCCTGGGCTATATTATGCAGCCCCTCCGGGGCAGGAAGATCCAGGCCATAGTACTCATTTTCCGGATGATCTTATAGAATGCGTGATCTATAAATCGTTTAAATTGAGTTTGTGATGCAAAAATATTTCGGGCCGGAAGGAATTCTGGCCTCAAAAGTTCAAGGTTTCGAGTACCGGCAGGGCCAGCTTGAAATGGCTCAGGCCGTTTTTGAATGTTTTCGCTCCCGGACCCCGCTCCTGGCAGAGGCCGGCACCGGCACCGGCAAGACATGGGCATATCTTGTTCCAGCCATCCTCAGCGGCAAAAAAGTGGTCGTATCGACGGGCACAAAGACCCTCCAGGACCAAATCATCGATCACGATATTCCCTTTCTCAAAAAAAACATCGATCCAAAACTAAAGGCCGTCTGCCTCAAGGGACGTAGAAATTACCTGTGTCGGCGCAGATTCCTGGAATTTTGCTATCAGCCCACGCTCTGGAACAAGGAGGAGGCGAGGCTTTTCCGCCGCTTTCAGAAGTGGGCGGCAACATCAAATACGGGCGACCGTTCCGATATCGATTGGCTGCCTGATAACTTCCGAACCTGGAACGAGGTCTGTTCGAGCTCGGAGCATTGTCTGGGGCAGCAGTGCTCGGAATTTACCCGATGCCATCTGACACGGCTGAGAAACGAGGCGGCCCGCGCCAACATAGTGCTGGTAAATCATCATTTGTTTTTCGCAGACCTTGCGCTGCGCCGCAGAGGCCTTGGCGAGGTCATTCCGGAATACGAAGCCGTTGTCTTCGACGAAGCTCACCAGTTGGAGGATGTGGTTGGCGAGTATTTTGGAATCCACTTCAGCAGCTTCGCAATATCGCAACTCTCCCAGGATATATTGAAAGAATGCCGCCGCGAGTCAAAGAAGCTTAATTTGAAGGCGATGCAAACAGCCGGGCAGCAGCTTGAGGTGCTAAGCCGTCTTTTTCACCAAAACCTGGCCCAGAAGGGAAAGGGGACAGGGCGTTTTCGCTTCGAGCCGGCAAAAGCCGGCAATGATTTCACCGGCACGTGCCGGCAGATTGCTCACGCCCTGAATGAGCTTCCGGCCATGATTGAACCTTTTGCCGAAAAGGCCGAAAACCTCGCCTGCACCAGCCGCCGTGCGGGCGATCTCTCTGCCGCGCTCCAGTTGCTTATCGAACAGAAGGATCAATCCCTTGTCTACTGGCATGAACTTACTCAACATGGGGTCTTTCTGAATGCAACGCCCATAGACATCGGGCCGGTGCTCGACGAATTCCTTTTCCCCACTACCCCCTCGGTAGTGATGACATCGGCCACCCTGTCTGTGGCCGGGGGTTTTGATTATGTGCGCAACTCGCTCGGAGTGCCGCTGGAGGGCCGAGAACTCTTGCTGCGCTCGCCGTTTGAGTTTGAGCGGCAGGCCATAGCTTACATACCTTCTCGCTTCCCGGCGCCCAATGACAGGGAGTTTTGCGCTCAGATGGGCGCCCAGGCCGCCGAAATCATCGAAAGGACCCGTGGGCGGGCACTGTTTCTTTTCACCAGCTACAGAAACATGTATGAAGTTCACAAACTCTTCGAGGGCAGGATTTCGTTCCCGCTTCTCGTCCAGGGGCAAAAAACCAAACGAGCCCTTCTGCAGGAGTTCAAGGAAAGGGTCGATTCAGTCCTGCTGGCGACCAGTTCCTTCTGGCAGGGAATCGATGTGCCTGGAGAGGCGCTGAGCTGCGTGATCATTGACAAGTTGCCGTTCGAAGTTCCAGACGACCCGGTGATCGCGGCCAGGGTGGATCGTATCTCCCGCAACGGCGGCAACGCCTTTTATGAATACCAGGTGCCCAGGGCCGCAATCCAGTTGAAGCAGGGAATAGGACGGCTGATCAGGTCCTCGAAGGACCGTGGCGTAATAGCTGTATTCGACATTCGGATGCTCACCAAAAGCTACGGTCAGGTCTTCATTAAAAGCCTTCCACCCTGCCGGGTGGTACATTCGCTGGATGAAATCGAAACCTTTCTGAAAGGCTCTTAATTTCGGGAGGGCTTATTTTTACAACCATTAACTCTTGTCCGTCCGGAATCACCGGATGTGACCGGCTGGTTTACGATACGGGCTCAAGGGTCCGGGGGAAACAGGGGGAGACGATACGGAGAATACTTCTGGCAGTAGATGGATCTCGAAGAGGGCTGGAGACGGTGTCCATAGTGGGGCGACTGCTCAAAAACGAAGAAGATGTGAAGATAGTGCTCCTTCATTGTGTTCAGCAGATTTCCACACTTCTTCCGGAGGAACTCTGCATGGACATCGCGGAGAGCAGCTCGCTGCCTTTCAAAGATCAGGAAAGAGTTGGTCAAGCCGTTCTCCGGGCCTCTTCGAGCAGGCTGACAGATGCGGGTTTCCCTGAAGCCGGCATCGAGCTTCGGTTGAAACTCGACAGCGTGGACCCGGCTCTGGACATAATCAATCAGGCGGACACCGAACGAATCCGGACAATAGCCGTCGGCAGGCGCGGGAGGAGCCAGCTTGAGGCGCTGCTGCTCGGGAGCATCTCCGGAAAGGTGGCCCAGTATGCACGCGACAAGATCGTATGGATAGTGGATAACCCTGTGAACGATTCCATGAAAGTACTTATCGCAATGGAAGGGGTTCCGGAAGTCAGGAATCTGTCCGACTACACGGCCGAGATGTTTGGCCCCTGCCCGGGGTTGAGCTATACGTTCATGCACATTATGCCCCCTGTCCCGCCCAAGTTCTGGGACGACGGCCACATTCTCAGCTCGGCGGAGCAGAAGGACAGGCAGAGCCGAATCGAAAAATGGAAGACCGACTGGACCGACACGGTAAACCGGTACATCTCGGAAGGATGCGATCTGCTGCTGGAGCGCGGAGTCGGAGGGCAGAGAGTGGAAGGGCTGATACTGGAGACAAAGGAAGGCATTGCGCGGGACCGTCTAAACGAAATCGACGCGCACAAGTTCCAGATCGTGGTCATGGGTAAGAAAAGCTTCCGCGAACCAAAGCCCTTCCTCATGGGAAGCCATGCCTCCAAGATACTGCAAAACACCAAGGGGGTCACTTTGTGCCTGGTGAGTTAGTCCATCCGGAAATGGACAGTCGCATGAGAGCCGTGCGAACAATGAAGCGGAGGAACTTTTATGGACAGACCCTTTGTAGCCGAGAATGCTCGAGAGCTTGAGAGACTGCGCTCTTTGGTCAAGCGCTTATCCGACGATGAGCTACGTCTTCCTTTGGGAAATGACTGGACCATTTCCGTGGTCCTGGCTCATCTTGCCTTTTGGGATCAGAGGTCATTGGTTCTGATGCGCAAATGGAAAACGAGCGGGGTTGAGCCGTCACCAATCGATGTCGATGTCACAAACGATTCTCTGACCCCCACATGGCTCGCATTGCACCCAAGGGTTGCTGCAAACCTGGCGGTTTCGACCGCTGAAGCAATAGACAGCGAACTTGCAAAATCTTCCCCGGACCTCATTTCTGAAATTGAAAGCATGGGAGATAAGTTTCGGCTTTACCGATCCATACATCGCAAGCTGCATCTTGACCAGATAGAAGAGTCTCTCCAAAACACCAGATAGAGGGGTCGGGCATGAAACCGATAGCTTGGAAAGCAATTCCGCCTTTGCTCCTGGGTATCATTATCGCCTTGCTTCCCGCCCCTCATGGACTTGATCAGAACGCCTGGTATTTTTTTGCCATTTTCGCAACTGTAATTTTTGCCTTGATACTGGAGCCTATTCCGGCTGCAGCAGTAGGGTTTGCAGGTGTTTTTGCGGTCGCAGTTTTGGGATTGACCGGCCCAAAACCCGCCGATTCAATCAAATGGGCCCTGTCCGGATTTTCCAATACGACTGTATGGCTGATCTTCGGTGCATTCATGTTCGCTATGGGTTATGAGAAGACAGGCCTGGGCAAGCGCATAGCACTGCACCTGGTCAGGATTTTGGGGAAAAAGACCCTGGGCCTGGGGTATGCCATAACTTTTGCCGATTTGATCCTGGCCCCGTTCACTCCCTCCAACACCGCAAGGAGCGCCGGTACAATTTTTCCCATCATCCAGAATCTGCCGGGTCTTTATGGTTCCGCCCCGGGCGAGACGGCCCGCAAGATCGGCAGCTATATCATGTGGACGGCGCTTGCCGCCACGTGTGTTACCAGCTCGATGTTCATCACTTCTCTGGCGCCTAACCCGCTGGCCGTCGAGCTGGTGAAAAAGACCGTCGGAATAAGCTTTAGCTGGACGCAATGGTTCATCGGATTTCTGCCTGTGGGCATAACACTGCTCATTATTCTTCCATATCTGATCTATAAGATATATCCGCCCGAGGTCCTGGAGAGCCCTGAAATCCCATCCTGGGCGTCTCAAGAACTCGTAAAAATGGGTAAGCCCACCCGCAGGGAACTGGTGATGGCTATATTAGCCATTCTCGCACTGACTCTTTGGATTTTCGGCACCAGCATCATGGATGCCGCTACCGTAGCGGGTCTTATCATCACATTGATGTTGCTGACCGGGATTGTCTCCTGGAACGACGTCCTGGGCAATAAACCTGCGTGGAATGTCCTCGTCTGGTTTGCCACACTGGTCGCCATGGCTGACGGTTTGAACAAGGTCGGCTTTGTTGCGTGGTTTACCAAGACCGCTTCGGCTCTTTTAACGGGAATGTCGCCTATGGTTGTCATGGTCATTCTGGTAGCGATTTATTTCTTCGTTCATTACATGTTTGCCAGTCTTACCGCCCATACTACAGCGGCCCTGGTTGTAGTTCTGGCCGCCGGCGCCGCTGTGCCGGGCATTCCAGTCAAGACGTTTGCTCTTCTTCTATGCTATACACAGGGAAT
Source organism: Syntrophobacteraceae bacterium (assembly GCA_052143075.1). Taxonomy (GTDB): domain Bacteria; phylum Desulfobacterota; class Syntrophobacteria; order Syntrophobacterales; family Syntrophobacteraceae; genus SbD1. The sequence goes on from JBKQTS010000130.1 coordinate 10,304, forward strand.
AATGGGCATAATCACTCCGTATGCTACCGGTCCCTCTCCTGCCTATTACGGGAGCGGATATATCAGCCGCAAGGATTTTTGGACACTGGGCCTTATTTTTGGGGTGATCTTTTTTATTGCACTGTTGGGTATCGGAGTACCGTACCTTACTGCGATCGGGTATTGAGTCTTGCAGTCCGGGAGATATCTCCTCATGCCCACCAAAAGGTGGGCAACGCTCGGCTTTTACCCACCCCAGATTACCAGACTATTCTTACACCAGGAACAAAAAAAGGACTCGCGATTTCTCGCAAATCCTTTTAATGGTCATGGCTCCCCGGTTTGGACCCCGTTCGCTTCGCTCAGGGCAAGCTCCCCAGGCACCTGGAAGAAATAATCCAGGTCAAAGAAGTACTATGGGGAACGGTTTCAAGGTATTGATTCGAGATGTGGGAGAAATGAGAAGCGCAAAGGCGGCTTAGCTTCTCATGGGTCCTCTCTGTGAATGGGGTATGGAACCTTGCTGCCTCCGGAAATCGAATTGTAAGCTTCGTCATCGCCGAACTGATTGGTATCGCCGTAGTGGAATGGGTACAAATCTTTGTCAACGCGCATCGCGCCGCTGGAGTTGACATCCCGGTCGTCGCCGGAGAATGCCTTATCGGTATGGTGTACCGTTTGCTGGTCCGTCCCGTCGCCTGCATCGGCGATGTAAGCCAAAGCGAGTACAAACGTAAGAGCAAGCATGATGACACCGAATTTTGCTCTCAACTTCATCGTTACCTCCGTATGCGAGGTTTTCATTCAATAATAAATATATTGTCACACTCGCACTCTGTCATTGTAACGTATTGCTCTTAGCGCCGGAAGGGAATCCAACCGCAGCAAGCCGTGGAGAGGAAACCCAAAATCAAAAAATAAGGGGCTGTGGCACAATGCCCGCAGCCCCTTGATAGTTCTCAGACAAAACCTGGCGTTACATCACGCCTTAAGCCGGGCTATCTGGCGTCGCGCCCATAATCGCCGCCCAGCCCGAAGGTGTTTGGATGCCACATCAGCACCTTGTCAGAGTCCCTGCCGACGCCGCTCTTTTCAGCGCTGTACGCCCGATCATCGCCGAACTGATTGGTATCATGCTTATGGCGGTTTCCAAAATCCTGGTCAACGCGCATCGCGCCGCTGGAGTTGACATTCTGGTTGCTGCCGGAGACCGTAGCTTGTCCCGTTTGCTGGTCCATACCGCCGCCTGCAAGGGCGATGCAAGCCGAACCAAGTATGAATGCAAGTGCAACCATGATAACACCGAATTTTCCTTTCGACTTCATCGTTACCTCCATAAGTGACGGTTTTTGAAATGACCGGACGCTAATTCACCGATCCTTTACCTGCATATACAAACTTGGATACAAGATAGTCACAGAAAAAAATCAGGTTTTATAGCACAGGCCGCCTTCACCCCGGACCACCCATACCGCTCGACTGTCACGTTCCCGTCATAGAGCAGGCTGGAGATCGTATCTGTGGCCCGTGTTGTCTCAGACAGGAGCTTGGAACCCCGATTTGTGAACAGAAACCGGCAGCCGTTTCCGCGCTCTTTTAGAAAAACCGGCCATGAATCGGGTAGGACCAGAAAGAAGTAGGCCCGTTGTCACCTCCGCCACCTACCCCCTGGTACGACCAGGCCATAGAGACGGCGTTGGACGGAAGTTTGAGCGTCTTGTGAAAAGGGATTGGGTCGAATGAGCCGCGATTGGTGACCAGACCATCCCATGCGAGGACCTTGCCGTTTTCATCCAAAAATATTGCACTGAGGCGAAAATCCTGCAACTGGGTATAGCCCATCCAGAAATAGGCAAAGCGTATCTTGCCCGACAGGTTTATTTGGCCCTGATCTCGAGAATATTTGTACTCTACGGTAAGGTCCGGTGCTTTCCACTGTCCGGAGTAGCTGGGCTCGGCAATGGAGAGCCGATCCGCCGGCGCAACAAACCCAGCGCTTGCGTTAGCGTTGATCTGTAATCCCGCAATGCAGAGAGCCGAAGCAATCAGAGATAAAAGAAAACGGGATGTCATTTTCATTTAGAATCTCCGGTCTACAAGTTCATCTCAATATAAAGATAAGTGAACGCTACTTAGTATCAAGCCGCCCCGGCCCGGTTTCCACGTACCATTGTGGCTCCGTTTTCGACCGGCGCCCATAATTTGCTTTCTGGATACTTTTAACCTCTTCAACAAGGTCCTGCCCTTCGGGTCCCAGGATGCACCTGTACGGGATGTCGCGGGACTCGCTCCAGAATCCATTTTTCCGGTCCCTTGCAAAGGCCTTGAAGAAGTCGTCAACCGATCCATATGTTTCTTTTATTACTTCGTTCAGGGCACGCTTTTCATCACCGAGCTGTTCGCATTTTTCCAAAAGCTCCACCATGAGGTGATTATTTGGATGCTCGCGATTGCCCTGGACAAGGTATATCCAGAAGGGCATCGCCGTAGCGTCTGCTTGATAAAGGTCCATGTTGGCATCTCTGAAAAGTGTGTCCACCTTGCAGGTACGGCTCACCCTCCCCCACACAAAGACCTCGGACCAGGCTGCAGTGCCCTCTGTGAACCACTGGTAGGGTCTGTGCAGTTGCCACCTTGTTTGGTAACCGTAAGCGTATTGGATTTTATGGAACAACTCGTGTGCTGAGGTAGGCTGCCGGATGCCGCTGTTTTTTACCCAGGCATCCGAATTGAACTGAATCGGCCCGTCTGGAGGATCGGCAAGTCCATAATGGTCAAAGTCTCGAAAAACTACCTCTATTTTGTCTCGGCCAGGGGCCATGTACGGTTTTCTTCCGAAGAATTCCGTATATTTTGTCCACGCCTGCTCCAGATATCCTGCTGTGTCCCTTATAATTTGCGGGTCCTTGATATTGTCGTTCGAATGCCTGCTCTTGTTTGTCCATTTGAGAACGAAGTGGTCGGTTTCGTAGCGGTTCTCAAAAGAAGGCATGTCGCTGTCAGAAGGGTCGTTCTGAGCGAAGACCGCACCACCGGAGGGGACGAGACCGGAAAACGAGGCCATATTCATGGAGGCGCAAAGCAGGGCCGCTGCCACCAGCCCCGGAAGTTTCATACTGTATGGCTCCTTGATGAGTAAAACGAGGGAGACAACGTTGAGCGGCCACAGACCAGGCCAATACGGACGTATATTATAAACGGGATGCCGGCATATTATCGTCTTGCAAACGTTGCCGGTTTCACAAGCCTGAGCGGCTCGAAAGGAGCGGAGGCATGAAGTTAAAAAGATATTATACTGATAGTTTACGCCACGCCTACCGCGGCGGCTGGAGTTGTTGGTGCGCAACCCCCAGCGCGCCGGCCGGCCATGTTACGATCGGCAATCTGATTATCAGTGAAGTTAGAAGGGTGAAATTTTTCACTCTTCACTCTAAACGGCGTCTGACTCCCGAAGCCTTCAGCCTCAAGAGACCGGAGCCGCACGGTCACGATGATTTACGTTTATAGAGCCGCTGCCTGTTGCGCCGATACGACTCAACCTGCATCTCCGTTGTTATTAATGCTCGTCGCGCCCGTAATCGCCGCCCAGCCCGTAGGTTCTCGGATTCCACTTAAGCACCTTGTCAGAGTCCCTGCCGACGCCGCTCTTCTCCGAACTGTAGGCCCGGTCATCGCCGAACTGATCGGTATCATTTTTGTGGCGGTTTCCAAAATCCTTGTCGACGCGCATCGCGCCGTGGGAGTTTACCTTCTGGTTGTCGCTGGAGACCGTAGCTTGTCCCGTTTGCTGGTCCATACCGCCGGTGGCAAGGGCGATGCAAGCCGAAGCGAGTATGAACGTAAGTGCAAGCATGATAACACCGAATTTTCCCTTCACCTTCATTGTTACCTCCATGAGTGATGGTTTTTGGAAGTGATCGGCTGCTGATTCAGCGATCGTGTACCTGCATATACAGACCTCGATGCAAGATGGTCACAGGAAAAGACCAGGTTTTAACGCCGGCCGCCTCTACCCATGCAGCCCATAGCGCCGGATTGGTCCATGCCACCCATAGAAGAAGCGGGGGACATCGTATGCGGCCATCATAGCCCTATATCGGAGCTTGAAACCCCGATTTGCGAACAGAAGCCGGCGACCGTACCCCCGTTCTGCATTGTTGACAGGGCCGCCTCGGTTATTTTTTCGTCGGAAACCCCTTTGCGTCTGCCCTCTACAAGCGCACGGACAAAACCGCGCCGCTGCCGAGCAAAGAATTTGTGCTCAAGCGCTGTGGAGATAATCCGGTCGGATAATTCCGGGGCGAACCCGACCCGTTTGAGAGAAGCCTGGACGCTGATCACCCTCTTCAGCGTGAAAATAGAACCCGCCGGAGCCTGTTCCATTGTCCGGGCCAAATCCTCGCGTGACAGGCCACTGTAAAGACTCTCCGCGATCCCTACCAGATCCTCGGGCGCCATCTGTTGCTGAAGACCGTACTTTTTCAGGTAATCCGCCGTAATTGACCGGGTGAACAAATAATCCTGTTTTTTTTGGTTCAACACTTGCTCGATCGATGCTGCTGGAACGCGTTTGGCCATTCCCTCTTCAATCTTGCTCACGAAAGGTTCCAGGGGGAGATCATCCTTTTTAACCTTGCCCACGATAAGCACCAGGTTGGCCATGGATGCCGCTTCCGCACCGTTATCGTAACCGTTTGCGAGCAATCTGCTTATAGTTGCGTCGGGAACCCCGGCTTTTCTTGCCTCTTCGACAGCACGTGCTACAGCATGTGTTATGCCTGCCTGATCGTTTTGAGCGTTGACCTCAACTGGTACGACAGCAGCTACAAAAAGCGCGAGCAGGCAAAGGAACGATTTCCTAAATGTCATCTTCCTTGCCCAGAGCCAAGACCGTATTTTGATTTCCAAACCCGTCATCCTGATAGAATTCCGCGTGGGGGTGAGGCATATGTTTCCCATCGACAAGGAAGGCGTATTCGTAGCGGCCGGCCTGGAGCTGCAAGGTCACTGTCCATCGGGTCGAACCGTTATCTTTATTCAACGAGCAGGGTTGCGGGACCCAATTGTTAAATGAGCCGACCACCTGGACTGAATGCGCATCGGGCATATCCACTGCCAATACGACCGGGATGGATTCCCCTGATTCAGCCAGGGTGATATTCCGGTTTTCCCTCCCATGCTGAAAAAGAGCCGCGCACACCAGAAGAGCACACAGCGCCATCGCGGGGACCAGGTGCAATAAAGAGAACGTAACGGATCTGGGTGACCTTGCCCATCGATAAGCACGAAGCCACAGCGGGACACTTTTTGCTTTGACAGCTTCCATTACGGCGGGAAGCAATCTGGCGGGGGGTTCGATCTGAGGCATTTTCCGGATCATGGTCTTGATCCGGTCCGCCATCTCATCATACGGCTCTTCAGGTTCTATCTTTTCCATTTTGTTTTCTCTCCAAGATGTCGCGCAATTTTGCGAGGCCACGATGCACCCGCATTTTCGCAGCACTCAGTTTCAGAGTCATTGCCTCCGCCACTTCATCCATGGACAGCCCCTCATGGTAGCGCAGCATAAGAGCCTCCCGGTAATCGAGCGGAAGTTGATTAAGCGCCTCATGGAGCTGCGCATAATCGAGCTTTGCGCAAATATTGTCCTCCTGCTGGCAAGGATAGTCCAGCTCGGAGTCTATCGCGCAATCCTCCAGAGGAACCCACTGGATTCTTTTGTTGTGGCGCAAGAAGTTTCGCGCATGATTCAAGCCAATCGTATAGAGCCATGGGAAAAACTTCTTTCCCCTTTGAAAACGATACAGTTGCTCGTACGCCTTGATGAAAGTCTCCTGGGCCAGGTCGCCCGCATCTTCGTAAGAATCGGTCATCCGGTACATAAGATTGAAAATAGCTCCCTGGTAACGCAGAACCAGAATTGAGTAAGCATTCACATCCCCCTCTAAAATAGCGGCTATCAGTTGCGAATCATCCGCATTCGCGTTTCCGTCCGGAAGACTCATACTGATCTATACCCCGGCAGTCCTAATCGGTCACAAATTATTCCGTTAAATTTCTAATCGCTGCAACAGCAATTGGACATTTTTTGTCTTCCACCGCCCGGCTTTATTTGCTCTCCTGTTCCCATACACCCGGTCAGCCGGCTGTACCGTTTCACAACGCAGGATACAGCCTTTTGGCCATGAGCAGAGGGTGCTTCGGAGCCCTTCAGCATAATCTCTATATACACTTCGGTATTTCAAATGGTCACACCCATCCGTCGCAATTCCGCCAAAAACATCTTCACGAAGACCAATCAGCTCAGGAAGATAGTTACTTTCAAGTACACCGGTGCGCTGCAGGCTGCAGTGAATGGGGATTAGCGACTAAAGTATTAAAAATTTAGAACCCGTTAAAGTGATGAGATCCGAGGAGGACCTGAGGAGGGCAAAAATCCAGTGCACCATGAGGAAGACGGAGGTCCGAGTTTGAAAAAGGTCTTTTCTCTGTGACCATTTTCCATCGGGGTTTGTATATGCAAACAATGATCGGTGAATTGAAATTCAATTTGCGATAACTATAAGAACTACCACAGAAAAGGCCTAACCTTGTGGGAGCTTGTGAGGACCGTTGCCCCCGTGTATCTCACATCCTCCCGCTTCACAGCGCAAATAGACAATTTGCGCACTCTGATAAAGATCTCCGGAATTTCTCCTCCTCCGGGGATCAAGTCACCATCGTAAATGGGCCGGCTCCGAGTTTCTTTTTCGGACCGGCCCTCTTATTATTGGTCCCTGACCCTGACTAAATAAGGATGTACCGGACTTCACCCCGGGCCACCCATAACGCTCGACTTTCACGTTCCAGTTATAGAGCAGGTTGGAGATATTATCTGTGGCCCGTGTTGGCTCATATCGGAGCTTGAAACCCCGATTTGTGAACAGAAACCGGCGACCGTACCCCCGTTCCGCATTGTCAACAGTGCCGCTTCGGCTATTTTCGAATCGGAAAGCCCTTTGCGCTTACCCGCCACTATCGCACGGGCAAAACCGCACTGCTGCGGGGTAAAGAAATTATGTTCAAGTCCAGTGGAGACAATCTGGTCAGATAATTTCTCATCGAATTCGAGCTGTTTGAGAGAAGCCCGGAGGTGGACGGCCCTGTTCAGTATGGAAAGAGAAGCTGCGGGGGACTGTTCCATTGTATGGGTCAAGTCCTCGCGGGACAGGCCGCTGTAGAGACTTTCCGTGAACGCCACCAGTTCCTCCAACGCCACCTCCCGCGGGAGACCGTTCTTTTTCAGGTAATCTGCAGCAACTAAGCGTGTAAACTGATAGTCCTGTCTTTTTTGGTTCAAGACCCGCTCGATTGTCCCTGCCGGAACGCCTTTGGCCATTCCCTCCTTAATCTTACTGACAAACGGTTCCAGGGGCAGATTCTCCATTTTAACCTCACTGACAATACGCACCAGGTTGGCCATGGATTCGGGTTCAACCCCCTTCTCATAACCGAGAGCGAGCAACCCCTTTAAAGTCGCATCGTCGATCGCCGCTTTTCTTGCCTCTTCGACAGCATGTGTCACGTCTGTTTGCGCGTTTTGAGCGATAACCTCAACTGGAACATTGGAATCTGCAGTAAGCAAAGCGAGCACGGAGTTCTTATCTCCAAACCCGTCATCCTGATAGAGTTCCGCGTGGGGATGGGGCATATGTTTCCTATCTACAAGGAAGGCGTATTCGTAGCGGCCGGGTTGGAGCGGCACGGTCAATATCCACCTGACCGCTCCGTTGTCCTTTCGCAATTCGCAGGGTTGCGGGACCCAATTGTTAAAAGAGCCGATCACCTGGACGGAATGGGCATCGGGCATATCTAGTGCGAATACGACCGGGATGGACTTGTGTGATTCAGCCAGGGTGATATTCCGGTTTTCCCTCTGATGCTGAAAAAAAACCGCGAACACCAGAAGAGCCGAAAGCGCCATCGCGGAGACCAGGCGCAAAGGAGTGAACGTAACGGATATGGGAGATCTTGCCCATCGATAGGCCCGTAACCACAGCGGGCCCCTCTTTGCCTTGACCGCTTCCATTACTGCAGGTAGCAATCCTGCCGGGGGTTGGATCCGAGGCATTTCGCGGATCATGGTTTTGATCCGGTCCGCCATCTCATCATACGGCTCTTCAGGTTCTTTCTTTTCCATTTTGATTTTTCTCTAAAATGCTGCGCAATTTTGCCAGGCCGCGATGCACCCGCATTTTCGCAGCACTCAGTTTCAGAGTCATTGCCTCCGCCACTTCTTCGATGGAAAGCCCCTCATGGTAGCGCAGCATAAGCGCCTCGCGGTAATCGAGCGGAAGTTGATTAAGACCCGCATGGAGCTGCCCATAATCGAGCTTTGCGCAAATATTTTCCTCCTGCTGGTAAGGATAGTCCAGCTCGGAGCCTATCTCGCAATCCTCCAGAGAAACCCACTGCATTCTTTTGTTGTGGCGCAAAAAGTTTCGCGCATGATTCAAGCCAATCGTATAGAGCCATGGGAAAAACTTCTTTCCCCTTTGAAAACGATGCAGTTGCTCGTATGCCTTGATGAAAGTCTCCTGGGCCTGGTCGCCCGCATCTTCGTAAGAATCGGTCATCCGGAACATAAGATTGAAAATAGCTCCCTGGTAACGCAGAACCAGAGTTGAGTAAGCATTCACGTCCCCATCTAAAATGGCGGCTATCAGTTGGGAATCATGCCCGTTAGCGTTTCCGTCCGGAAGACTCATATAAATCTACACCCCAGCATGCCTAAGCCGTCACAAATTATTTCGTTGAATTTCTCAGTCGATACAGGAACAATGAGATTTCGAGGGGAAAATCGAGAGGCGGCCGTAGCAGTCACACTTGCCACGCCATGCTTACAACAGTTTCCAGACAGCAATCCGTTCTGAGAAATCTGACCATATCCCTGCGCGTTTGGCCTCATCCATATTGTCCAGGCCGTGCGCTTCGGGGGAAAAGGTGAAAAGAGAAAAAGGAGCAGGACCGATGTTTCCTGCTTTCCACCGTTCAACTTTATTGTCTCTAACGCTCCGATACACCCGGTCAGCCGGCAGTCCCGGCTCACAACGTAAGATACAGCCCTTTGCCCATGAGCGGCGCTACTTGACCCTAAGTAAACATATACGCTCGAGTATTTCAAGTGGTCGCACCCCTCGGGCGCATTTTTGTTCCTGGCTGAGAGGCGGGAGTGAACCCCGACCTGAACGAGAAGCGTTTCATCATCGCATTTACTGCGGCACGCCAATCATACAGCGCGCAACATAAATGACACGAAGATGACACACAACTGACATGTATTCCCTGAAATGCTGCGCTAACCTACCTGAGAATCAAAACGGGGAAGACATATTGTGCAAGACTTCAGCCTCAACATGACAGTTCTCGATGATATTTCGGGCAAATCCTCCCGGGCGCAATGAGAATCCTGACAATTTGAATTCTGGTTCGGTTTCCTGGAGTTCGGCCTGGTAAGAGCAGTGAGACCCCGGCACTTTATGGCAACAGGATAGGGTTTCGGCTTCAGCACGGTATTTCTACGGCCGGGGCGCTCTGCCTTGCCGATCCCGCGTATTCACTGTTCAGGGGCGGTCGTTTCAACACTGTGGAGGAGAGGAAAGGGGGAATGTCAAAATCATGATGCGGTTGCCGAACATTCCCAAAAGCGTGGCGTGAAAAGGTCCATAAACCAGGATCAATCACAATTCATTTCAGGAGGAGAGATATTCATGTTTAGAGTGTCAAAGGCTAAACTTTGTCTGGCAGTGGCGGCCCTGGCTCTGGCCATAATCACCGGTTCATTATCCGCGCACGCACAGACCATTTCGCAAGATTCGATCAAGATCCTTCAGGCTCAAATCGACGCGTTGCAGAAGCAACTGGAAGAAGTAAAGGCCGCTCAAGCCGCAGCGGCAGCCAAGGCCGCAGCGGCAACGCCTGCGCCTGCTGCGCCGGCCAAGGAGGCCGCAGCTACGCCCGAAGGACGGGGCAAGTTTGCAGTAGGCCACACCGAGGTCACGGTCGGGGGCTTTATGGAAGCGGCGGGCATCTACCGCAATCACAACGAAACGGCCGACGTGGGGTCGAGTTTCAACACACTCCTACCTTTCGGACTTACCACCACCGGGACTGGCACTACGGCATCGAAGTTGAAGAATACTCTGAACGTTAATTCGCAGCAGTCGGAAGTTCGCGGCACCGCCCGCCAGAGCCGTATTACTGCGCTGGCGGAGGCCAATGCCAATGAACACACGAAAATATCCGCCTATGCCGAAGCCGATTTTCTGGGCGCGGCGCAGACGGCCAATTCAAATGAAAGCAACAGCTACAATCCGCGGATGCGGGTCATCTACGGAACGGTCGATCTGACTAATTGCGGGATTCATGTTCTTGCCGGCCAGGAATGGAGCCTGTTGACCACCGATAAGGTCGGCATTATTCCCCGGCAGGAAAACATCCCTCTTACGATCGACGCACAGTACGTACCAGGGTTTAACTGGACACGTAATCCTCAGCTTCGGGTCGTCCAGGATTTCGATGACCAGAAAATCTGGCTTGGCGTATCTGTCGAAAGCCCACAGGCGATCCTCAGCGGCATCACCGCACCCTCCTTTGTCAGCGCAACCAACAGCGCGTCGGGGGGGCTTTTTAATTCTGCCAACTCCTATTCCACTGATTTCGCTCCGGACGTCATTGCTAAGGCTGCCTTCGACCCGGGTTATGGACATTTTGAAGCTTTCGGAATCACGCGCTTCTTCCATGACTATGTCACGACGGCGACCGGGGCGCCTGCCGGCGTAACAGTAGCACTTGGCAGTCACGACGCAGTCGGCTTCGGCGGCGGTGCGGCGGCAATCCTGCCCATTTGCCCTGAAAAACTGGATTTTCAGGCCAACTTTATGGCGGGTCAGGGCATTGGCCGTTACGGTTCCTGTCAGTTGCCGGATTTTGCTTTCACCCCCAGCGGGGATATTAAGTTGCTGACCGGATATACGGCAATGCTGGGCGTAATCGGTCATCCGGAACCGACTTGGGACCTCTACGCCTATGGCGGCTATGAAGAGGTTGAGCGCGCCAATTACGTACAGACGGTCGCCGGGGTTACTGCAGACAATTTTGGCTATGGAAGCTTTAACTTGTTGACCGGCCAGGAACAGACATCGAACGTCTGGCAGATTACGGCCGGTGTATGGAAGCGTCTCTTTCAGGGACCCTGGGGTAAGGTGCAGATCGGTTTGCAGGATTCCGTCACGCGCCGCGACGGCTTCAGCAACAACGAGTCAAACGGTGGAGTTGCTCAGAGCACTTACGAGAATATCATCATGACATCTTTCCGGTACTATCCGCTGTAAGTTCAAGTCCGGGAGGGCGCTTCCTGCGCAGGATATCAAGGCCGGCGGCTTATTCGTGAGAGCCTGAACCTCCACAGGAGGCGCCTGGACGCGGGCGAAGGGCCGTTTTTTGTCCATATTCGATGGCAATATTCTCCTGACTCCAGGCTGGCAGCGCTCCCCACACCAGTGACATCCCCTCTTCGCCCAAGGCAAGGCTCATCACTCCAAAGACAGCAAGCCTTCTAAAAATATCGTCCTCGCTTTTTGCATATTCCATCAATATTCAAGTACTTCGATGCGTTTTAATAAAGAGTGTGATTATATTATTAGTAAGATGTCCGAATATCATCGTCTTATGATCGTTGCCGGTTGCATAAAGAAGCCTGCGCGGCTCGAAAGGAGCGGAGGCATGCAATTAGCGAGATTTATAATGTCGATAGTTTTTGCCGCGATTATCGCGGCGGCTGGAGTTGTTAATGCGCAACCCCCTGCGCCCCGGTCGCCCGACCAGGTTACGACAGGCAATCTGAGTATTCAGGAAAGGGCCCCGGCGTTCAGTTCTCCGGAAGTCGAAATGGCTCCAAACGGTGACAGAGTAAGTCCCTATCCGCCATATTACCATCCCGAGCGGGATTAGCGGCGATGCTCGATTTCGGTGGCAGAGCAGGACATTTGGTTGCCTCGTCAGTACCTGAGGCATAGAAAGCGCGGAATGAAACCACATGGAATTTAAGAAGATCACCGCAATCGTTCGAATAAATCTGCTGGAAGCTGTCGAAAAGCGGCTTCGGCAATTAGGCGTTAAGGGCATTACCGTGAGCGAGGTTAAGGGCTATGGTGAATATAAGCAATTTTTCACCAGAGACGGCCTTTCCGAGGAAGCACGGATTGAAATCTTTGCAACGAAGGACGAAGTTGACGCCATAGTTAGGGCCATTCTCGAATCCGCCCACACCGGCTCGGCGGGAGATGGTCTTGTCGCAGTAATGCCAGTGGAAAAAATTTTCCGCATCAAGAGTGGGTCCGAAGCCCTGCCCACAGAAATTTAGCCGATAAGCCATGTTTCAGGGTCGCAACGGAAGGTTTTTTAGCCAAAAATCCGATCCTAACATGCAGATTGGATGCAGAGCGCAGAAGTTGATGCATTATTCCGGTTGACATCGACCTAGACTGATTTTAGTTTCGCTTAAAGTCTATTTATGCTGCGTTTCGGGCAGTTGTCTAATTTATAAGAATGGCTATTTGAATTTTTGGCAGGGAGATAGAAATGAGCAAAAAACTGACTGTTGCGATGGCGCTTTCGCTGGTCCTTGTCAGCGGGAGCCTTTTCACTGCGCAGGCAGATTGTTATCACAATTCCTGCGGCTGGCAATTAACTACTTGGCACTCGCCCTCTTGCTTTAGTTGCTCCGCAAAAGACATGGACCGGCGGGATGCCGACAGTGCTAACAACCCCGCAAGATTTGAAACCGATAATGGTACTATTTGGCCTCCCGGGCAATAAGAGCGTTCGAACGGGGTCGGGCCAACAGAATCAGGGTAGAGTAGAGAGCAGGCGTTGAGCCTGCTCTTTCATATCAAACCGTGCGTGCGGTTGTATGGGGTCGCCTGAGAACAAGGCTGACAACCGACATGGAATCCTCAATTCATGAGCACAGGGTAAAAAAATAAGCCTGAAGGTCAACTTATTGTGTCGTTTCAATTCGATTCTCCGCGTTGATTTCTTATCACGCTGAAACCATTTTTATCTTTCCTCCCTTCCCGGCCATGAACTCCCGCCTTTCCCGCAAGCCGCTTGCGCTTCGCGGCGGCTGGGCCTTCGGCGGCGTCTGTTCGAGAGAAAAAAAAACGGACCAATCGGTTGACAGCATGCGCTGACCGCTTATCTTGCGTCCAAGAAGCGAAACATTATTAAATGAGTATCAAAATCGAATCGATTTGGAGGAACATAAAATGAGCATAAAATCAGCAATGTTATCGATAATGGCCGCGGTTTTTGTCTTTACCTTAGCCTGCGGCGCCATCGCCCAGGCCCAGCAGACACGTGTTGACCGCGATTATGGATTCCGCCATAAAGATGATACCAATCAGTTCGGCGATGACCGGGCGCTCACTTCAGCCAGGAACGGCAGCGACAGGGACGCTGACAACTACCTGTATAAGTGGCAACCGGAAACCTACGGGCTGGGCGGCAATTATGGGTACGACAGCGGCGGTCCAAATTAAATCGCATTAGCACTACAGGCAGCGGCTCTATAAACGTAAATCCACCCTGACCATCCGGCTCCGCCCCCTCGAGGCTGAAAGCTTCGGGAGTGAGGGGCCGTTTTAGTCCGGTCTGCAATCGTAAGAGTGAAAATTTTACCCTTCTAACGTGGCGGAAGTAAACCAGTTTCCTCCTTCCTGGAAACCAACCGAATCTTCTCCAAGGCTGACCCGCTCACAAAAGGGCGACTCAAGGCCCTTTCGCCCCGGCAGAGGCGGGTCTCGAGCATTTTGAGCCACCTTGTGAAAAATTTGCCATGTGCTTGACTATTCGTATCCGGATCGGTACATTCTAGTATTAATTCGTGTAAGGTCACAGTTTCACAGGAGTTTTATTGCGGAATTATTCGTCTGTTGGTTTTTGATTTCTTCGGCGAGATTCAACGGAATAATTTGTGACGGCATAGACCTGTGGGGGTGTAGATCAAAAGGGGAAAGAAGTTTTTCCCATCTGATTTATCATTGGAGATTCCATGTCGGTTGTGGCCTATGTGCTCAAGCGTCCCCATACACTGGTCGCGGCGCTTATTCTGATATGTTTATTGGGCATAGGCGCCGCTTCGCGTATGCCGGTGGATATTTTTCCTGAAATCAATATTCCAGTTGTCAGTGTCGTTTGGACATATAACGGCATGGACGCCAGGGATGTTCAGAACCGCATCCTGACGCTTCACGAACGGCAGATGGCCTCGCTTGTCGATGATATTTCACACATCGAGGCAACCAGTTACACCGGCGTTGGCGTCGAGAAAGTCTATCTGCATGAAGGTGCGGATGTAACCCGCGCCGTTTCGCAGGTGGCCAGCAGCGCGTTGGCCGTACTGAAATATATGCCCCCTAATATCACGCCGCCTCTGGTCCTGCGCTATGGCGCAACCGATGTTCCGATAATTCAGTTGAGCCTGTCCAGCAATTCCCTGCCGGATACAAAACTGAACGATATAGGCCAGAATATTATCCGGCCCGATCTAGCAGTCGTTCACGGCGCGGAAGTGCCTTTTCCCTATGGAGGGAAACCGCGCGTCATAATGGTCGACCTGGACGAACGGGCGCTGGAATCACGCCGCCTGTCACCCTCAGATGTAAGTAATGCGGTGCTGCATCAGAACGTTATTTTACCGGCGGGTGACGTCAAAATAGGCCGCAAAGACTACGCGCTTACGATGAACAGCAGCCCCGACGTCATCAAGGAAATCGATTCATTCCCGATTAAGGAAGTGCAGGGAAAAACGGTGTTCATGCGCGATGTCGCACATGTGCATGACGGATATCAGGTGCAAACCAACTCGGTTTCCGTCGATGGAAAGCCGGGCGCGCTTATGACGATCCGCAAGACAGGCGGCGTCTCGACGTTGGCTGTCATCGACGGCATCCGTAAAGCTCTGCCGGATATCGAGAAAGTCTTGCCAAGCAGCGTTTCCATTAAAGCGATTTTCGATCAATCGCTTTTCGTCAAAGCAGCGCTCAACAGTGTCTTTATAGGCGGCGCGATGGCGGCAGGCCTGACGGCGATGATGATCCTGCTCTTTCTGGGCAACTGGCGGCTGACACTCATCATCCTTGCATCCATTCCGCTGTCGATCATCACAGCCGTTCTGGTGATGTATACAGGCGGACAGACGCTCAATGCCATGACACTTGGAGGTTTTGCGCTTGCGGTCGGCATTCTGGTGGATAATGGCACGGTCGTTATCGAAAATATCGAACGGCATCTGCGTTCCGGCAGCCCCTTGGAAACGGCTGTCATTAGCGGAGCCGGTGAAGTCGGCACCCCGACTTTCCTGTCGACACTGTGTATCTGTATCGTTTTCGTGCCGATTTTCCTTCTTCAAGGCGTAGCAAAATACCTGTTTTCTCCGCTTGCAGTGTCCGTTTGTTTATCGCTGACAGCCAGCCTGGTGCTGTCTTTCACACTTGTGCCGGTGCTGTTCAAGTACCTGATGCGTTCCTCAGTTGCCGCTCATAATAAATCCGATTGGCTCTCCACGCCTCCAAGCCCCGGGTGGAATCTTTTCAGCGTCATTCATCAAAAATTTGAAAAGGGCTTCGATGCATTCCGTGAAACCTATCGCCACAGCATCAGGTGGACATTTGCGAAGCCCGGGATAACAATCATGTTTTTCATTGTCCTGCTGGCGTTTTCATGGTTTCTGTTTCCGCGATTGGGGCGTGACTTTTTTCCACAAGTCGACGCCGGCCAGATGCGCCTTCATGTCCGGACGCCTCCGGGAACAAGGATTGAGAGGACCCAGGAAGATTTTGCCAAGGTTGAAGCCGCCATTCGTCAGATAGTCGGAAACGATCAGATCGACGTCATTCTCGACAACATTGGACTCCCTTACAGCGGCATCAATATAGCCTTGAGCGATTCAGCCACCGTCGGGCCGATGGACGGTGAAATTCTTATTTCCCTGAAACAAGAACATTCACCGACGGCGGCCCTGATGGCTAAAATCCGCCGCGAGCTACCCGGGCGTTTTGCCGGAATGCAATTTTTCTTTCAGCCTTCCGACATTGTCGACCAGGTGCTCAATTTTGGCCAGGCGTCACCAATCGATATCCGGGTTTCCGGCCCGAATGAAAAAGAGGATTATAAGTTAGCCGCAAAACTCGTGCGCGATCTTCAGACAGTGCCGGGAGTTTTTGATTCGCATATCTTCCAGGTCCCGAACGCGCCCTCGCTGTCTATTGACATCGACCGGACGCTTGCCACCGAATTTGGAATCGATCAGCAGGGTATTGCGAGCAATGTTTTGGTGGCGACCAATTCCAGCGCTCAAACAACGCCTAACTTCTGGGTCGATCCACACAACGGCGTCAGTTACCCGCTTGTAGTTCAGATGCCGACCTATCGCATCAAATCAACGCAAGATTTACGGACGATGCCGGTGACCGTTGGAAGCGGCGACGCGAAGGGCCAGCTCTTGACCAATGTCGCCAAATTCGGCCGCAGCACCGTGCCTATGGTCTTATCGCAATATAATATCAGGCCGGTCTTCGACGTCCAAGCCGATGTGCAGGGACGCGATCTTGGTTCGGTTGCAAACGATATCGACAAAGTGATTGCCGCCGACCGCCCGGACTCTTCAAAAGCTATTTCGGTCGTATTAGGCGGACAAGCCCAAACCATGCGCGACAGTTATTCCGGGTTATTCGACGGCATCGCCCTCGCCATTGTGCTGGTTTACCTGTTTCTGGTCATGAATTTCCAGAGCTGGCTCGATCCCCTTATCGTTCTGATGGCCGTGCCGTTTGCCCTGGGCGGCGTTATGTGGATGCTCTATCTCACGCAGACACATCTCAGCGTTCCTGCTCTGATGGGAACGTTGATGTGCATCGGTCTCACTACGGCCAACAGCATTCTTGTCGTCACTTTTGCCAATCAGCGTATGAGAGCGGGAGACGACGCCTGGGTTGCCGCTGAAATAGCGGGATATACTCGCCTTCGGCCCGTATTAATGACGGCAGGCGCAATGATACTCGGCATGTGTCCCATGGCGTTGGGCGTCGGTGAAGGCGGTGAACAAAATGCTCCACTTGCCCGCGCAGTCATCGGCGGGTTGGTGTTCGCTACTTTTGCAACGCTTGTATTCGTTCCGACAATGTACTATTTTCTACGCAGAGTCTCAGTTTCTTCCCACTCTGACTGAGGAAAGGTTATGGATAAAGCCCGTTCTTTTAACCAGCAATCTTCCGCCGATCACAGTTCAACACCGGATAAGTCCCATATTGAAAGAAAACTGAAACGTTTTGCAGGCATAGCCGCTCTAGTGCTTATTGTTGGTTTCGCGCTCGTTCACCATATGAAATCGGTGGATCAAAGAGCTTTGCAGAGCGCAGCACTTAGACAAGCTTCTTCTCCGCCGCCAGTCGATGTGATCAGGGTTCAAAACGCGCCGTCATCTTCTCCTTTGACTTTACCGGGTGAAACAGCCGCATGGTATGAGAGCATTATTTATGCGCGGGTGGATGGTTATGTCGGCACTTGGAACGTCGATATCGGAGACCATGTAAAGAAGGGGCAGGTCCTTGCGACCATCGAAACCCCCGATCTGGACGCTAAACTGGTCGCCGCTCAGGCCAAAGTAAAGGCTTCCAAGGCTCTCGTCGTCGCGCGGCAAGCCGAGGCCGACTTTGCACAAACGACTTACAAGCGATGGAAAGATTCGCCAAAGGGCGTGGTTTCCGAACAGGAACGCGATGCCAAAAAAGCCTATTATGACAGCGCCGTTGCCGAATTAAACGAGGCCAAAGCCCAAGTGGGTCTCGATCAGGCGGTAGCTGACCATTATGCTGCCCTGGCGCAATTCAAGCAGGTCGATGCGCCATACGAAGGTACGATCACGGAGCGTCATATCGATATCGGCAATCTGGTTTCCTCCGATGCCAGGACAAGCGACACGCCGCTTTACCGCATGGTAAAGAATGATCCCATCCGCGTTTTCGTCGACGTGCCGCAAAGCGCGGCAGGCGATATCAAGGTTGGTGCTTCGGCGAAAATTAAGGCCAGCAACATCCCGGATCGCGAATTCGATGGAAAAATAACCCGCACCGCCAATGCCATCAATCCGCGGACACGCACTTTGCGTGTTGAAGCCGATCTTCCTAATCCCGACCATGCGCTGGTGGCGGGAATGTATGTCAATGTCGCTTTTCAGGTCCCAACCAAAGGATTGGTCCAGGTTCCCGCCGCCGCTCTGGTATTTCGTTCGGGTGGCCCCCAGGTTGGTTTGGTCGATGGGGACAACCGCCTGACTTTTCACAAAGTGACTATCGTTCGCGACGACGGAAATTTAGTGGAGCTTGGGTCGGGTGTTTCATCCGGCGATAGAGTCGCCTTGAATATCAGTAACCAGATTGTCGATGGTGATACTGTCGCAGTACATGAATCCGCCGATGGGATCGCGAATGCTCAAAAGCCCGAATACTACTAACCGTATAAAAGTTAACACGCGGCATACGTGCAACCTTTTGTTCGGGACGGTAGCCTGTTTGTGCCTTGCTGCCTGTATGGCAGGCCCCGATTATCATTCCCCGGTCATGAAAATTCCGGATTCTTTCGTTACAACATCGCCTGACGGGCAAAAATCGACAGCCGGCAATAAGCCTGTTATTGATGCCGCCAAATGGTGGCAGGCGCTTGACGATCAGGAACTGAATTCGCTGATTGACCGCGCTGTCCAAAACAACCCCGATATTGAAATTGCATTGGACCGGATGCAGCAAGCGCGGACGGCGGAACTTGTCGTCATGGGAGAAGCTCTGCCTGAAGCCGGCTTTAGCGCCGGTGGGGGCCGAGGCACCGGAAGCGATATTTCCAGGGGCCGCGCGGCATTGCCGCTCAGAGCCGGCGATAACACAAAAGGGCTCAAGCAGATCAACTATGTTTTTGGTTTCGATGCCGGATGGGAGCTTGATCTATTCGGTAAATACCGGCGCCAGATGGAAGCCGCCGCCTATGATGCCGAAGCCGCCGCCGCCGTCCGCAATACGGTGTTGATTTCAGTCATAGCCGACGTTGCACACGCCTATATAGACATGCGCGCCCTGCAAATGCAATTAGCTGTTCTGCAAAAAAATACGAATGTTGCGCTGGATTACTTTGATTTAACTCAGGAGCGGTTTAATCGCGGCATTACCAATGAACTGGACTTAACCCTGGCCAAACGTCAACTGGCGACATTGGAGGCTGAGAAAAAGCCTTTGATTGCACAAATTTATGCAGCTCAATATGTGATTGACGTTTTGCTTGGAGGATTTCCGGAAGACTTGGCTAAAGAACTTGAAAAACCGGAAATGATTCCGCAATTGCCGGAAACGATCGATCCCGGCATACCACTCGACCTGTTGCGCCGCCGCCCCGACATACTGGAATCCGAACGCGAACTGGCTGGTGCGACTGCCCGCATTGGCGTGGCCACAGCGGATTTATTTCCGCATGTGGTGCTTACAGGCGCTGCCGGATATCAGGGACAAGGGCTTGGCGTCACTCCGAATGTGCAAAGTTCAATATGGTCGATCGGGCCGGCCGTATCCTGGCGTTTACTGGATTTTGGCACACTGGATGCCCTTGTCGATATTGCCGGCCTGCATGCTCGTGAGCTGTTGGTAAATTACAAGCGAACAGTGCTTAATGCCCTTCGTGAAGTTGATACGTCCATCGATGCTTATGCGGGCCAGCAAGATCGGTTGCATAACCTGGGCGAAGCTTTAGCTGCAAGCCAGCGAGCCGTTAGTCTTGCAAACGAGCGTTATGACCGGGGGCTGACAGATTCACTCAATGTCATCGATGCGGAGCGGCAGCAATATGCTCTGGAAGAGCAATATGTTTCTTCACAGCAAGCAGCCGCGGAGCAATTCATTGCACTCTATAAGGCCCTTGGCGGCGGATGGGAACAATATCAGTCATTACCGCCCATACACAAACCTCAACCAGCAGTTATCGCGGCGTTCACACGCCTGCTCAGCCCGGATGATTCGCAAAAAGACACCTCTAAATAATCTGAATAATCTGACTGACCCACCCATCTTAAGAACACGGGAACAATAACCGTTCTGCCCCCAACATCCGGCAACATCGAAAAAGTTTATCCTTTCGAAGTATTTCTTCCCAAGGGAATTGGTAATCTCCCCAAGCCCTCAAAAGTCAAAGCAGATCAAATCCGTACCCTCGACTGAAGCAGGATCATCAAAATGATTGGGGCATTGGATAAAGAGACCATGATCCAGGTAAAGGAAGCGATGAAATGCCATTTGGATATGGACTAAGGCATAACCATCCGGCGCCGAGCCTGCTGGGATGCTATTATTAGCAGCGCTACCGGCCATTGACTCCGTGTCGCTCCCCAAGATGAAAAAAGGCCGGACATTTCTGCCTGGCCTTATAATAAAAGCTCCCCGGGACGGACTCGAACCGCCAACCTAGTGGTTAACAGCCACCCGCTCTGCCAATTGAGCTACCGGGGAATGAAGAGATGCTCTCTTTAACAGAGCCCCCCGGTTTTGTCAATAGAGACCGGCATAGAGAGCGAGGAGCAAATGGCAGTGCGCCGCTTCCGCTGAGGCGTGTGATGCTCCCGGGCGCTTATGGCCCGGAGATTTCCTCCAGGTCGAGTTCATCCTGCAGTTTGATGCAGCCGATGACGCTTTGAGCCGCCGGGCAATTGCTCAGATAGGACGCAAAAGCTTCCCGTGCGGCTTCCTTTTGATCGCCGGTAACTTTGAGATGGTACTTTACGCGGATCGTGGTGATCTTGAGAATGCCGTTGACGTTTTCAATGTCTCCTTCTACATCGGCACTGTAGAGGTCTTCGAAAGTGCGGATTTTTTTCCCGGCCAGCAACGCGGCCAGCGTCCCCATCATTCAGCCGGCTGTCGCGGCGACGATATGGTCGAGAGTGGCCGCGTGTTCCTTTTCCGGTTCTACTTTGTAGAAGTTTTTTATCCCGCCGTGGACTCCATAGTAGATCGGCTCACCGAAGCCTTCGATCATCGCTTTTCTGGTGGGACCTTTTTCTCTGACTATTTTGACTCGAGACGTGTGGACTACTTCTCCCATGAGATCCTCCTTCCGTGTGCGACCACCGCATGATAGAAACGAGGGGGGAACATGCTCCCCCGCCATCGGCCTCAAACATGCCTCAATTGCTTCAAAGACTATAATTGCCAAAACCTGAACCGCCAGATGCCGCAAGAAAAAAAAATTCTGAGCTGTTGCGCCTTGCGCCCGAAGCGCAAAACTTCCGGCTTTAAATTATCTGAGGCCCGACTGTCTGAGATAATCCTTCGGAAATAACTTGCCGGGACATTCGGTTTCAGCCCCTGGAACATGGCCGTGGACCAGAATGTTTGCAGCGGGTATACCGTAATACCTGCCAAGGACCGAAAGAAGAAAAGAGAGGGATTGCAACTGGTTCGGGGTCGGTTTCTCGTAATTGAAGTTTCCAACCAGGGCGATCCCAATCGCCCTTGCGTTCATATCATCGGCTTTGCAGTGGGCGCCCTTCTGCTGCCTGATCCACCGTGGGGACATTTCGATTTGCCCGTCGCCTTTCCCCATGGTTCCATTATCGATCAAAAAATGATACCCGAGCCCGTTCCAGAAACCACGATCGCCGTGTGTGCGGTTTATCGTTCTGGCGTTCCCTTTCCAGGTAGCTGTATGGTGTAAGACGATATACTTCCATTGAGGGTTCCTGTAGAGGTTTACGACATGGCGTATCATTGCGGCATTGGGGATGATGAGCTTCTGCCCTATCTGCAAAGAATCGCCGGGTTTGAGCCCGTTTGCCGAAATGATGGATTCCGCTGGGACGTCATACAACCGGGAGATCCGCCAGACCGTTTCCATCGGCCCGACCTCGTGATAAATGGTCCTGGGGCCGCCAAGATAGGCGAGGCTCTTTTCGACCACTTCGGCGGGTTGGCCGGGCGCGGTCACGGATGGATGATATACCGCAACGGGGGGAGTTGCCGGGATGGGTGGGGCTACAACTTCCTGCTCGCAGCTTGATATGAGAGACGCAAGAATCACAAGCAGAAAAAGCAGGCAACTGTCAAGAAAGACGCGGCGACATCTCTCAATCTCCCGCTCTCCCCCTCTCCCCCTCATGTCATTTCCCCCACACCCCTATCAAGACAGACCCGGAGATGAAGGGACGCTGAGTCGAGGAGACATCACGCCCTCATGTCCTATCCCCTCTCCCTATCTCCAAAAGGCCGGATAAGTATATTGCCATGTTATTCACGTTTTCAAGCTCGTTCTTGTTATCGGGCCGAGAGGGCTTCGGATATTTTAGCCGCCTTTTTGACCTCCATGAGAGCAAGAATCGCTGCGGCCTCGTCAGGGGTCATTATGGCGATTATACCCATAACGAGTTTATCATCGAGGTTTTCCATCAGCTTTGCGGCTTCTTTTGGCTTCATGGTCCCGTAAATTTTGGCAAGGCTCTTGACTCTGGTATTCTGGGTGTCCTGCTTCTCACTTTGAACGGATTGGACTTCCTTTTGAAGCGCCAGCAGGTCTTTGACTTTCTGCTCGATTTCCTTCTCTAATCTGCCCAGGCGCTCTTCTTTCTCTTTTAGCTGTCCCTCTTTTTTACGGATTTCGATCTCTTTTTGCTGAAAAGCGCTCAGGGACTCCGAAGTCGAGATCCCGGGCTTGGGTTTGGCCTTTGTCTCGACCGGCGCCGCATTTTCAGCTTCAACTTTGGGCTTGTCATCCTTGGCGATTGCTTCGGGAACTACAATGGTCGCTTCCGGCTCGGAGTTGAGCGCACCGATGACAGTAACGGCCAGCTTTATGAACAGGACCGTAACAAGGGCGCAAAGCGCAACTGAAAGCACCCTGGAACTCGTTTTACCCGCCATCATGTTTCTCCTTCTCTGCCGGTTCGGTCCCGGTAAACGCTGAAGACGGCTACATCGTCGAGTCTTTTCTGTTCCTTGCGATACTGAGTCAGTCTGAACAATTCCCTGTCCCTTGTTTCGATGCTCTCGAGCGTCTTGACGGACTTATCGCATTCGATCATAGCCTGCTTACATTTTTCGACCTCTATTGAGGCCTTTTCCAGCTCTTTGTATAACGAGAGCAATTCGCGTTCCAGAACGCTCAGGTGTTCCTTGAAATGAAGATACCTGGCCGCCGCGATTCCATTTTTCTGCTCTTTTTCGAGCCGGTCGGCTTCCAGGCGAATCATTTCGCTAAGCCGGTCGATGCGGGACTCTATTCGCATTTTGATGGACACAGCGGCCCCGAACGCAGCCCGCGATTCGCGAAGCAGGAACTCCCGGTGTCTCATCAGCGATTTGAGTCGAAATTTAAACGGCATGCTTTCCTACTTGGCGGAGGCGTGGAATTTTTTCATCCGTAAATCCCGCCTCCACACGGCTCAATGCTCACTCATCACTGGAAAAGCTCCTCCAGTGCAGCGAGGGATTCCTCAATGGAACAGCTTTGGATAACCGGCTGCTTGAGAAATTCGTTTGCCTTTTCAATCATTTGGATTGCGTAATCGGTTTCCTGGTGAGAGCCTCGCACGTAAGCCCCGATGCGGATCATATCTTCGCTGTTCTTATAGTCGGCAAGTATGCGAATAAACCGGGAAGCCAGTTCCTTGTGGTTGCCGGTAAGGAGCCGATCCGTCAAACGGCTGACGCTTGCGAGCACGTCGATTGCCGGGAAATGCCTTTTCTGAGCCAAACCCCTGTCCAGGACAATGTGTCCGTCCAGAATGGAGCGCAGGGTGTCGGCCACGGGGTCTTCCATATCGTTGCCTTCGACCAGGACTGTGTAGATGCCGGTTATAGATGCTCCGTCGAACCTGCCCGACCTCTCGAAAAGCCTCGGAAGCAGGCTGAACACGCTCGGAGTGTATCCCTTGGTAGTGGGGGGCTCACCTGCGGCCAGCCCTATCTCGCGTTGAGCCATGGCGAGACGCGTGGCCGAATCCATCATGAACAGAACGTCTTTGCCCAGATCCCTGAAGAATTCGGATATGGCGCAGGCAAGATAGGCTCCCCGTATGCGAACGGTCGCAGGCTGGTCCGAAGTGGCCACTATGACCACCGAGCGCTTAATCCCCTCAGGGCCGAGGTCGTTTTGCAGAAATTCGTTAACTTCTCTGCCGCGCTCGCCAATCAGAGCGATCACGTTGACATCGGCGCCCGTGTATCTGGCCATCATACCCAGTAGGGTGCTCTTACCGACCCCCGATCCTGCAAAAATGCCGATCCTCTGCCCCCTCCCTATGGGAAGAAGAGTGTTTACGCACCGCACCCCCAAGTCGAGTTGTTGTTCGATCAGAGGGCGTTTGAGGGGATTAGAGACCTTTCCGGCGAGCGGATACGGTATGCCGGATGAAACAGGCATGCCATTGTCCAAAGGCTGTCCGAGGCCATCGAGCACTCGTCCCAGCATGGCCTCGGAGACCATTACACTACTGGAGGCTTTGTGAACCTGCACCAGGCTCCCCGGACGGACGCCGTTCAGATGAGTCAGGGGACACAGTTTGATCCTGCTGGTTTCAAAACCGATCACTTCGGCCAGGATGGGATGCGGAGATTCCGAATGGAAAATACTGCAGATATCTCCTGTAGCCGCGTTGATGCCTTCGGCTTCCAGCAGGTTTCCGGTAAGCTGAACGATCTTGCCGTACTTTTCGCGGAGATCGCAAGTGTTCAGATCGGCAAATCCGGCGTCCCCCAGGTTCAGATAGTCGCCGGTATTATGCACGGTAGATAGATCGTCATGACTATCCGGTTTCATTGGCACAAAGCTGCTCTCCACCTGTTTCGTCCGTTGCGTTTTGCAAAGAGGGGCCGCCGAGAAGTTTCTTTTCCAGGTTTTCGAAAACTGTTGGAATAGAAGCGTCGAGGAGCTGGACCTCGCTTTCGATCCGGCAGCCTCCGCGCTCCAGGTGCCTGTCGGCTTTCAGAGCGAAGTGTTTTCCTTTCGCCAGAATCAACTCGGCCCTTTTCTCCACTATCTCCAGGTCATTTGGATTCAGATATATGGTAAGCGTGCTGTGCTCTTCGGCATCTTCGATGAGGGCATTCACGGTATCGGCCACTATTTCAGGGGAGGTTCGGATTTCCCTGTTCACGATCTGCCTGGCTATCCCGATGCTGGTCCGGATCAGCCAATCCCGATAATCCTTAAGTATCGTCGCAGGCAGGGCTTCCATATTTTGCGCAATGCGCTCAAGCTGAGATTTGACCACCTGGACGGATTTTTGCCCATAGTCAAATCCGTCCTTTTCTCCCTGTGCGAATCCCTGGCTGTATGCGTCCCTTTCAATCTCCTGGGTGCGGCGTTCGACGGTGAGGAGCTTTCTGCGGTAGAGTTCTTCGGAATTGATCTCCGGTTCAGAGACTTGCTCTTCCTCCGGACCGGCCGGCACCGTTGATGCGGTAACGTTGTAATGCTTTTGGATAAGGGGAAAACCAAAGGCGGCTATCTCGGGTTCCAGGGTTTTTTTCAGCAGATTAGACAAATGACTCCCCGCCTTCCTTGCCTGCCAGAAGGAGTTTTCCGTCTTTTTCGAGCTTGCGGGCTACAGCGAGAATAGTCTGCTGTGCGGCCTCCACTTCGCTCAGGCGGGCAGGTCCCATCATCGAGATATCTTCCTCCAGCATCTGGGCGGCGCGCTGGGACAGGTTCTTGAATATCTTTGTCTTCAGATCGTCTGAACCCGTTTTGAGCGCCATGGTGAGTTCTTCGTTGCGGATTTCCTTGAGCAGTTCGCGGATGCCCGCATCGTTGACATGCAGCAGGTCTTCGAAAACGAACATCATCTTTCTTACTTTCTCGGCCAGGTCCGTGTCCGTTTCCTCGAGGAACTGCAATATGCTGTCTCCAGTTCTACGGTCGCAGTGGTTGAGGATTTCAGCGACCACCGCGACACCCCCGATCTGCTGTCCTCGAGTTCCGATTGAGGTCAGCTCTTTTTCGAGCACTTCGTCCACTTCCTGGATCAGGTCGGGGGGCACCGCCTCGATGTTGGCAATTCTTGTGACGATTTCAAACTGAAGCTGCTCGGGAAGACATGCAAGCACCTGGCTGGCCTTCTGATGCCCCAGATGGGAAACGATGATTGCAATGGTCTGCGGATGCTCTCCTCTGATGAAGCCGGCAAGCAGTTTGGGATCGATGTCTCTGAGGTGTTTGAAAGGAATTTTTTGCCTTGCTTCATCTATTTTTGAAATGACCTCTTTTGCCTGCTCGCTCCTCATTACGTTGGGCAGCAGATTGCGAATGAACGTGTCCCCGTTATTGACTCCGCCTTCCACTCTGAAAAGCGAAGTAAACTCCTGAAGCAGTTCATCGGAGATTTCCTTTTTAACCGCCTCTATGTATGACATGTACAGACCTATTTCTTTGACCTCATCGGTCGTGAGCTTTTTGAGGATTATAGCGGATGCCTCTTCACCCATGGCGAGCAGTGCGATTGCAGCTTTTTGGGGTCCGTTCAGTTTGGTTGGGATATTTGGCCTGGCCATGTTCCTAAACCTCGTCCCTCAGCCATTGTCTTATTATTTCCGTCGCCTTATCGGGATCGTGCTTTACAAGGGCGGTCGATTTCTTGCGGACCGAGATTTGGTTCATTGGTTTATCCAGAAGAAGAGCCGATATTTGTTCGTCAATAGAAGGGCCGCTGACCGGAGCCGGGAGCTTTACGATATCGTCGGCCACCTGGCGGAATTTTCGCATGAACGGCCTTATCACGAAGAAAAGTACCAGCGCACCTATACAGATATTGAAAAGCAACTTTTGCCAGCTTTTGAAAAACTGGAGATATTTGTTCTCGGCCTTGACCATTTCGGAGCCGCCCACATCGGAGACGAACGGAATATTGGAAACCGTTATCTGGTCTCCTCGCGTCTCATTGTACCCAACCGCTTTTTTGACCAGATCTTCCACCGATTTCATCTCTTCGGGCGACCTTGCCGTGTATACCTGTTGGGGTTTCCCGTCGGCCCCCGGTTTGGTTTCATATTTTCCGTCCACGATTACCGCCACGGAAAGTTTCTTTATATTACCGGGCATCTGGACGATCTGCCTGCTGGTTTTGTTTATTTCGTAGTTTAAGACTTCACGCTGGCTGTTAAACTGCTTGCCAGGTTTCGCGCCGTCAGCCTGGGGAGCATTCTGCAGAAGTTTCCCTTCGATGTTGATGGGGACGTCCGGATTGCCTTTTGCCCCGCCGGATTCCTTTCCTTCCGAGGTTTCCGTGGTCCTCTGCTGGCTCCTGACAACTGCGCTGTCCGGGTTGTATGTCTCCTCGGCGATCTGAACCTGGTTCAAATCCAGGTCGAGCGCAACCCTGGCGAGCACCCGATTGGGGCCCATAACCTGTTCGAGCATGCTCTGGATCTTCTGGCGCATATCGTCTTCCATGCGCTGCTTGCGTTCGATTTGGGTGTTGCTCAACTGCGTGGACTGCTCTTCCTGGTTTTTTTTGTACAGGACCTTTCCGTCGTTGCTCATGACGGTAATTCGATTTTCTTCCAGACCCCTTACGGTAGCGGCGACCAGGTGAACTATGCCCTGCAGCTCCCTTTCGTCCATCGCCGCCCCGGGACGCAGCTTGAGGACCACGGCGGCGCTGGGCGGTTTTTGGTCTTCCTTGAAGAGGCTGTCTTCGGGCAGGACCAGATGGACCCTGCTCTCGAGCACCGGGCTCATACCATTTATGGTCCTGGCCAACTCACCCTGGAGCGCTCTTTGGTAGTTGATTTTCTGGACAAATTCCGTGCTGCCCAACTTCTGCTGGTCGAAAATCTCGAACCCCATGCCCGATCCCTTGGGAATTCCGTCAGAAGCAAGGGAAAGTCTGGTTTCATAGATTTGCTCCCTGGGTACTTCAATGCTGGTCTCCAGAACGCGATATGGAGTTTTCCTGGCTTTGAGGGCCTGCGCGATTTCCCCCATGTCGCTCTGAGACAGTCCGGAATAAAGCGGGACATAGTCGGTCCGGTTGTTTAGATAGACCAGAAAAACCAGAGCGCCGGCAAAAATAGCGATGCCCCCGGCATAGGAAATCTTTTGCCCGAGCGTGAGGGTCTTGGAATATTCGTAAAGTCTTCGCAGATACTGCAGCGCAAAATTCATGTCTAAAGGCCCGTCCCGGTCAGCAAGGGGTTAGATGGTTTCCGTCCGCATTCTTTGACGAAAAAGGACTCATGCTCGGAGCCCAACCAGGTTTTCGCTAAAATGTCATGCGCATCACTTCGCGATAGGCATCCAGCGCTTTGTTGCGAATTTTGGCCAACATGAGCAGCGACATGTTGGCCTCTTCCAGGTTGATCATGGTTTCATGGATATTGGAGGCCCCCTTGATCGAACCTTGCTGCATTTTGGCATCCGACTGGTTCTGTAGCTGGTTTACCTCGCCGATCTTCGATTTCAACTCGTCGGCAAAGGAAGTCGAGTCTTCTGCGCCCGGACCTTTGGGCATCGTTACCCCGGGTGCGCCTTCACACAGATTCTTCATGATCGGATCGATACGCATGAGCCCCTCCTGATTATTTTGCGCCAATATCCATTGACTTGGTGGCCAACTGCTTGGCGGTCTGAAGGGCGGCGAGGTTTGCTTCATACGATCTGCTGGCGTTGACAAGGTTCGCCATTTCTTCGACCGGGTTGATGTTGGGCATAAGCACGATGCCTTTTTCGTCAGCGTCCGGATGACTCGGGTCATAGACCTGCCTGAAATCCCGATTGTCCGACACAATATCGGATACCTGCACTTTTTCAGCCCCCCCGCCCATCGCGGCCTTCAACTCGCCGGCAAAACCCTCGGCGGGCACCGCTTCGTAGATAACCGTCTTTCGCGTGTAGGGCACGCCCTCGGCAGTCTTTGTCGTGTTCACGTTCGCCAGGTTGGAGGAGAGAACGTTTATCCAGGTGCGATTGGCCTTCAGGCCCGATGCGCTTATTTGTATCGCTGATTCAAAGTCCATTAGACACCTCCTTCCGTTATCGCTTCTTTGAGCATTGTGAATTTCTTGTTCAGCATGCCGACCATGTGGTTATATTCCATGCTGTTTTTGAGGAGGTTTACCATTTCGGTGTCCAGGTCCACAGGACCTCTCTCGACTACCTCCGGAGCCTCCATAGCCTGCAGCGGATCATCGGGGGCCATATGGCTGCCGTTGGTGCGAACCATTTGAAGCACCTGGTCCTCGAGCGATTGCCGCAGGGCGCTTTCAAAGGAAACCGTCTTGGCCCTGTAACCCGGAGTGTTGATGTTGGCAAGATTGCCCGAGATCAGTTTCTGGTTGACCGAATTCAGGCTCAGCCGGTCCTCGATCATCTTTATAGTCTTGTCGAAAACAATACCGTTGCTCATAACCAAGCTCCTCTGCTGTTTGGCCTACTGATGAGCAAATCTCGTACCATTCCGGAAGATGGGGGTGAGCAGTGGGCAGTGAGCAGTGAACCGGGACCCGAGAAAGAGTGTGCCTGCCCGTTCACCCTTATGCTGCCTGATTGTCTTTTCTTCATGCTCCTGGTGTAGTCATGACTTTCGGCCCGGTCAGGGCTGCTCAATGATCGCTGATCACCGATCGCCGGGTCAAAGAATTGACTAAAGATGTGAATACCTACATTCCAATGCTTTGACGGTATTCCGCGAGCTTGTTCCGGAGGGTCCTGACGCTGATGCCAAGTATTTCGGCGGCCCGGGTCCGATTGCCCTCAACAGTGGAAAGGGCTTTCTCGATCATTATCTTTTCCACTTCGCAAAGCGGCATGAGGGATAACCCTGAAGGCTGTGCGGCGCCCTGTTCCAACTCCGAGTCCAGGATTATGCAGTCCGGGTTTACAACAGGTGGGTCAGAAATCAGCACTGCGCGCTGCACCACGTTTTGAAGTTCCCGGACGTTGCCGGGCCATGAAAAGTCTGCAAGCTTTCTCAGCGCTTCGGGGGCAAAAGAGCTGATTTTGGAACCGTTTTCGGCGCTGTATCTGGCAAGGAAAAACTCGGCCAACTGGACGATATCGCCCGGCCGCTCGCATAGAGGAGGGATCCTCAGCGGTATCACATTGAGACGATAGTAAAGGTCTTTTCGGAATTTTGCTTCCTTTACCATGTCTTCGATCCTGACATTCGTGGTCGCAATGACTCTGACGTCGACCGGGACGGGATATTTGCCGCCCAGCCGGTCCACTTCTCCTTCCTGGAGGACTCGCAGCAGCTTTGCCTGCAGATGAAGGGGGATCTCGGTAACTTCATCGAGCAGAAAAGTCCCGGTATGCGCCAGTTCGAATTTGCCTTCCCTGTTCCTGATCGCCCCTGTAAAGGCCCCTTTTTCGTACCCGAAAAGTTCGCTTTCCAGAAGAGTTTCCGGAAGGGCGGCACAGTTTAGCGCGACGAAAGGCTTATCTTTTCTGCCGCTTTGATTGTGAATGTAGCGGGCAAACAGTTCTTTACCGGTCCCGCTTTCCCCCTGAATGAGTACGGTCGCGTTGCTCGGGGCGATTTTCCTGGCAAGGGCCTTGATCGAGCACACAACCGGGTCCCGGGAGATTATCGGATCGTCCCCGGACTGCAGCGTCGATAGCTCGTTGCTCCGGCGATTTGCTCCCTCGATAAGTTCGATCGCTTTTGCCAGGCGCTCCGGTGCAAAGGGCTTGATCCAGAAATCGTATGCCCCGTTTTTGACACTCTGAACAGCGTCGTCGAGCTTTGGTTTTCGGGTGAGCACGATCACCGGCACCGCCGGCTCCTGATTTCGGGCGCTTTCAAGAAAATCCAGCATTTGGGCGGCGTTGCCGTTCAAATGAAGGAGCACGAGCCCGGGGGATTCCTTTTTCAGCAGGTTTTTAGCAGACTTGGCCGAGTCCGTCAGAAAACACAAATGCCCCTGATCTCTCAGATAAGAGGAAAGTTTTCTTGCATCGTCGGAATCTGTTTCAATCAACAGTACGTTCATCAGCCTGCCTGCGTGAATGTCAGTGAACTGAGCCGCTCTGGCTCATATTGATTGAATTGAGCTGCTGCTGGGCAACTGCGCTCCAGAAAGGATGTTCGGTGGCCTTGATCCGGTTCAGGTTCCCTATAGCTTTATCGGGCTGCCCTGCGGCAATATAGTACTTTGCAATTTCATACATAAGCTCGTTTTTCTGATCTTCCCCGGAAACTCCTATTGCGGCCTCCATCGTTTCCGCCGCTTTCTCGAATTGCTTCTGTTCGGCGAAACACTTGCCCAGCGTCATCAGAATCGAGAGCCGGGTATCGTTATCATCTGCTTTCGCCCTCAGCATTGCCTTTTGGAGAACCGGAATGGCTTCATCGAACTTTTTGGCCTGGAATAGGCAATAGCCGTAGGCAGCAAAAGAATCCGGGTCTTCAAACTCGAATTCTTTTACCTTCTCGAGGACTTTTCCAAAACATTTCACCGCATCAGGGTATTTCCGGTCGCGGTAGAAAATCTGACCGAGAATCTCGGATTTCTTCAAGTCCACGGCATCGCTTTGGGCCAGTTTGCAAAACTGGAAAGACTTGGCGTTATCATCGATGCGAAGCGAATATAAGGCGCACCGCAGCAACAGCTCGTCTCCCTTTTTCTGGCCCTTTGCAATCAGTTTGTCGTAGATTGCAAGCGCATTCGAGTAGAACTTCAGCGAAGCGTAGCTTTCTGCAACCTGTTCCATGATGTCCGGGGATTGGATCGAGTCGAAAACGCGGCGATATTTGTCATGCAACTGAACTACCTTGACGAAGTCCTTGTCCGAAAAGTATTGCCTGACAAGGTCGCAGAGAATCTTTTCCCTGATGGCTGCAGTCCCCGGGGGCGAAGAGCCGTCGTTTTTGACGGGAAAGGCTTCATCCATAAGGTCAAGGCTGTGCACAAGATCGCATCTTTTCAGGTTGAGCGCTGCCAGTTTCATTAAAACGACCCTTCGCAGGCTTGGAGACAGGTCTTTGCCGCGCAGGTCCTCATAGATTTGAATAGCCTGGTCCAGGTCGTCTTTTTCGGTCAACTCTCCCTGGCGTATTCTGCAGATCAGGTCTCCTTCGGAATCGGTGTAATATTTGTGGACAAAAGCATACATCTTATTTGCAGCGTCCAGTTCACCCTGTATCAGAAAAATCTCGGCGATCTTAGCTAAAACGACGTCCTGATCGGGAGCGTTTTGCTGGTAGTTTACGTATCTGAGCAGGTGTTGCTTTGCCGTTTCGTTGTTTCCGAGCGCAAATTGCGCCTCTCCTATGAAGCGGAAAACATCGGGTTTTTTCGTGTGGTAGTCAGGGTCCTGGCCGATGCAGCTTTCGAGCATCTCCAGGGCTTCTTTGTTCGCCCCCAGAATCAGGTACACCTTGCCAAGTTCATAGTAAGCGGCCGCTTTGTCATCTTTTTCCGACGCACCGCGCAGGGCCCAACGAAACGCCTCCATCGCCTCCAGGTATGACTGTTTTTTATTGTAGAGGTCCCCTATGCCGATCCAACAGCGGGATGCGATGGGATGGTCCGGCCATACGGAGACTACCTGTTTGAACAGTTTGTCCGCTTTTGAATAGCTTCCCATTATCGAGTTGGCAAGGGCCGATCTGTAAATCGCCAGCGGGGCTTGTGAGGACAGGGGGCCTGCTTTTAGCGCCGCATCGTATGCGTCGATTATTTCAGAGGCGCAAAATACCAGGTTTCGGGAACAGTTTTCGAACTTCTCGTTTGCGCTCTTGTAAAGCTCAAGCACATTTTCGTCAGGTTCGACAAAGGCCGGGGGCCTCGAGGCGGACCCGGCGGGACGCGGAGGTTCGCCCGTTTTTGAGGCTTGCGCATTGATGATCGCGTTTTTGATCTGCTGTGAAACTTTGGACCCGAACAGCTCTGAGGTCTCGGCCTTTTTTACCTCGATTTGCGGTATTTTTTCCGGCGGCTTTCCAGTGGAGTCCGACGTTGGCTTACCTTCAGCGGCTTGAGGTTCGCCGCTATTTCCGGGAGGGGTCAACTCCAGCGTCAGAGTGTATTTCCCGTTTTTCCCGGGTCGAACACTGGAAGAAACCGAGGTATTGTTCTCACGGAATATGACTTCAAAAAAGCCGCTCTCCCGCCTGAATTTGACCATCCTTGCCGCTGCCTTCCCGTCCTTGAATACTTTGTCGGGCAGTTTTGCAGTGATCTGCGGAAAGAAAACCGAAATTCCGGCAGCCGACGGGGGACCGATCTGTTTTGGCCTGGCGCCTTCGGCGTCAAAAATCAGACATGTCCGGTTTCCTTTAACGGAAAGACGCAGGTTCGTTATCCTGGTTATCGAGTTGCCCTTGCCGGCGGCCGCCTCACACCAGGGCAGGGCAAAGCCTGCCGTTATGAAGGCAGCGAGCATAAGGCCCAACAGGGTTTTGAGTTTAATCATACGACTAAAACCGCCGTTATGAAGTAATCCGAAAGGTGGTTCATTCATTCCGCGCAACTCTGGACCGTAACCAATGACTAAAAGCCATTCACCGCAGTACATCATGTCCTCTCTGGACACTCTAAACCATGAGAAGAACCGTAGAGTGGGCTAAGCGGAGCCCACCAGGCCTTTTCGCAGCAGAGATGCAGGAAAACAGAGAGGCAATCACAAGACATGTGGACGCTAAGACGCGGGCGCAAAACCCTCATCCCATCTCGCCTTCGCCGTGTCAGCCTTCTCTGCGTCCTCTGCGGCTCTGCGCTGAACATTTGCCTTTCCGCGAAGAAAGAGTGAGCAAGGGGTGTGCCAATCCGTTCAGGTGTGCATGCCGCAATCAGCCTTCGAGCCGGCAAGACAACACGTCTCCCTCTAAAACTCTCAAAGGCTCAACGCGTGGGCAAGGTTCTTGCGAATCTGGCGATGCGTTCGCCGGCGGCGATTCATTTATTGCGGTGTTTTGTGCAACACGAACTTTTTTGATTTTTCGATCTAACCGCCTGGAAATGCATAATAACTTTTCTAACTGTATCACAATGCATCACAATGCCTCAGTGTTACCTGACAGGGAGGCACGTTTCTATTGACACACCAGTCGGAATGCCCGAAATTAATATTGGAATTTAGTGACTCGCTCTCTCTAAGGTGACTTTAGTGAAGACAATTGCCGCTTTCAGGGATCTTTCCCAAGCACATTTGGCCAAGGGAAAGCTTGAGGCTGAAGGAGTTTTTTCAATCCTACTTGATGAATACTTGGTGGGAATCGACTGGGCATATTCCCAGGCCATCGGCGGTGTAAAACTTCTGGTTCGCGATTCCGATGTTAAACGGGCTCGCAATATTCTTAAAGAGGACTGTTCGGACATTCTGAGGAGAAAGGACTTGGACATGCCCGCGGAAGTCTGCCCAAAATGCGGATACTGTAATATTTCAGTGCAACGGTACTCTCTCTGGTCATTGATTCCATCACTATTTTTTCTTTGTCCCATCTTCTTTCGTAGGAAGAATTGGAGATGCACCGATTGTGGGGAAGTTTGGTAATGCACTTCTTTCGCCTTCGCTTCGATTGATGGCACGGGACTCCTATGGGATGAATGCCCCGGAACTCCGTGAACTTATGCGGGTGGCTGAAGAGAACATGGAATTAATCGAGAGGTTTTGGAATGAACACTTTAGCTTTTGAACCACGTGCCGGGAAAGTGTCATTTGATGCCGATAACATGTGGGTAGAGCTTACGGATGGACGTCAACTCGGGGTCCCTCTGGCTTACTTCCCTCGGCTTCTCAACGCGACAAAAGCACAGAGGGAGGGGTTCATCATCAGCGGAGGGGGCAGCGGAATCCATTGGGACGATCTTGATGAAGATATATCCGTCAGAGCCCTATTGCTCGGTGTTGGTGACCGGACCCGACCTGCAAGGCAGGCGTCTTGATCCTGAATAAAGGCTGACCCGCTCTTCCCAGTGCCAAGTGAGCTTGCCCTGAGCGAAGCGAACGGGATCCGTCCCGGGGAGCCGGAAAACATCAGGGCCAGGCAGAAATGCTTGACCTTTTTAATTTATATCAGGTAGAAATTATTGGGATTTGATCTCGAATCAGCCTATTTGCGGACCAATTCATTGGAGGAACATTTCAAGGAGCCTGTTCGAAGATGCCGGCACTGTGTCAATTTTTCGGGATCATGATTTACATGTATTATAATGATCACAGCCCACCTCATTTTCATGCTGAATACGCAGGGGGGGAAGTTCTTATCGAGATCCAGACGCTTCGGATACTTTCAGGCTCGATTTCCCGGCGGGCGCATGCATTGGTCATCGAATGGGCTGATTTGCATCGAGATGAATTATCGGCTAATTGGCAAAGGGCCCGATATGGGGAAGTTCTGCTCCCCATAGAATCACTTGAATAAGAAGGATAAATTATGGAACCAACTCGACCGGTTCGTATAAGGTCAGCACAGGTCCAGGAGGGGTTCCGGGTACGTTTGGGGTTTACTGATGGGACCGTGCAAGAAGTCGATGTTGAAAAATATCTTCATGGGCCTGTTTTTCAGCGAATCAGGGAAGATCCTGACGTTTTCCGGTCCCTCAAAGTCGACGAAAAAATGGGGACCATCTACTGGGACAATGGAGCCGATATTGACCCTGACGTCTTGTACCAAGGGCTTACACCCGCTTGGATGGAACCCGGGGAAGATGAATCCAAAGTGGCATGATCATGCTTCTATCAATGACATAGTTAAACAGGCATTAATTGAATGCCTCGGCAAGCCTGAATCGCCTGGCGCGGACCGCGAAAGACAGGCCCACCTCGCGGAGCGTTGAGTTATTCTTCACAGCTTCGGCGATTTCGAGGCTTCCGGTTTCCATCTCCGTACGGCTCCAGCGCTCATTCGCTCGTACACGGACGCTCAATTCCAAAACCCCGCCCCCCCGAATAAGGCGCTGACTCTCACTAAAGATCTCAGCATTACCCCTTGCCTTTCTCCTGGATCCAAGCATATATTCATTGCAAGCTGGCAATACCACCAGCCATCACAGTGGAGGGTTCATGGAGGAGATCCTGAAGCCGCTGAAATCAGACAGCCTGGTGGAGGTATTCATCTCGCGGTTCGAAGACCTGATCCTTACCGGCAAGCTCGGCGTCGGCCAGAGGCTCCCCTCGGAGCGGGAGCTGGCGCTGCAGCTCGGAGTGAGCAGGCCGGTAGTGCACGAAGGCCTGGTGGACCTGGCTGCCAAGGGCCTGGTGACCTTGAAGCCCAGGGTTGGAACGGTGGTGAACGATTTTCGCAAGGAAGGGTCGCTGGCCATCCTGAACTCCATCATTAACTACCAGCAGAGCGGGCTCGACGAGAACCTGATGGAGAGCCTACTGCAGACGAGGCTGCTGGTGGAGACCGAAACCACCAGGCTTGCCGCATCGCATCGGACGGACGAGCATACGAAAGAATTCCACCTGATTGTGGATGCCGAAGAAAAGGCGAACCCCGGGGACCTGAAGACGGTAACCAGGCTCGACTTCGCATTTCACCACCTGATGGGCATTGCGTCGGGAAACCTTATCTACCCGATGCTAATCAATTCGTTCAAGCCAGTGTACATGAACTTCACCTCCCTCTTCTTCTCGGACCCGAAGATGGCGCCCGAAACCGTGCAATTCCACCGGAGGCTGGTGAAGGCTATAGAAGACAGGGATGCGGACAAGGCGACGTCCATCATGCAGGAAACGCTTGCACACGGCGAGCGTCACCTGCGGACGATCCTCGCCGAAGCACAGAGGAGGTAGGCCATGAGCATGGCGGAAGCATTGCAGGTCAGGCAAAAGATCAAAGAGCCGAAGAACCTCTCCCCGAGGATCGCCTGGCTGCGGGACTACTACTTTCAGGGCGCGAAGCGTGCATGGAACAACGAGTTCACGGCCTGGACCACCGGTGCGGAATGGGACGTCGTGTTCGATGAGATTACCTACTACATCGTGCCCGAGACATACACGTTCCTCCAGACCTTCGGGTCTTCCTTCAAGCAGGCTGCGAGGCCCGTGACGCTTCACCCCGAATTTTGGACGTGGAGCCTGCCGGCACGCAAGGCGTGGTTCGTGAAAGAGGTGATGGTGAACTACGTTCCCCGGGAGATCCTGCCAGGCGACCTCATCGCAGGGAGCCGCTTCAATCTGCAGACATCCAAGTGCTGGACGAAGAAGGAGGCGAAGGAACGGAACAGGCTGGTGTACGGGAAGAAAGGGGCGCGATCCTCCATGAAGTGGTTCCACGACCACGGCTACGGCAACTCCGGAGCCACGTGCGGTCATCTCATCCCCGGGTATGAGCGGGTGCTCAAGGCCGGGTGGAAGGGAATCTACAAGGAGATCGAGGATACATACGGAGCCTTGGGAGCGAGAGACAGCAAGGGGAGAAAAGGAGCACAGCTCAGGGCCATGATGACGGCGGCCACTATGCCCGTCCAACTGGCGGCGCGGTATGCGGACCTGTGCGCACAGATCGCCCAATCGGTGGCCGGGCCCGAACGCGCAGAAGAGCTCAGGCAGATGGCGAGGAACCTGAAGAGGGTCCCCTGGGAACCGGCCCGGACCTTCTGGGAGGCGGTACAGTCCCTGTGGCTCACGCACATGCTGGTCATGAGCGACGAGAACTACCCGGGGCCCGGCGTGTCCTTCGGCAGGATCGACCAGTACCTCCTGCCCTACTGGGAGCTGTCGCTGGCCGAGGGCATGGACCGGGAGTTCGGCAAGGAGATCCTCAAGTGCTTCTGGGTGCATGCGAACACTGCCTACGACGCCATGATCCTCGTCGGCAACAACGGCATCACTGCAGGCTACGGCCAGCTCATTACGCTTTCCGGTATGGGTGCGGGCGGGATAGACATGACCAATGACCTGACCTACGCGATACTGGAGGTCATCGACGAGATGACACCCATCCTGGAGCCCAAGCCCAACGTGCGCCTCCACCGGAACAGCCCGGATGCGCTTCTGGACAGGGTCGTGGACATGGTATCGGTGAGCCAGGGCGCGCCCTTCCTCATCAATTTCGACGAACGATCCATGGCCGGCATGCTTCTCGAGGCGGGGAAGGCGGGGATGACGCACTCGATCAACGAGGCCAACGTGCACGAGTACGCGCCCGTGGGCTGCCTCGAGAACACCATGGTGGGCAACGACCGGTCCGGCACGGTGGACAACAACCTGAATCTGCTCAAGGCATTAGAACTGGCCATGAACGACGGCAGGGATTTCTTCGACTTCGTGGACCCCATAACGGCCAAGAAGGAAAAGGTGAAGCAGGCAGGACCGAAGACGGGCGACCCAAGGACTTTCTGCTCCTGGGATGAATTCTGGAAGGCCTATGCAGAGCAGACAAAGTACATCGTGAAGAAGTGCACGGAGCTCTACGAGAAGTCGGAGGCCATCCGCGCCGCATTCTGTCCCACGCCCTACCTCTCATGCCTGGTCAAGGGCTGCGCGGAGAAGGGCGTCGATATCACCGAAGGAGGGGCCGAGCTGAGTTTCACGACGCTGGAGGCCGTCACCTTCGCCACCACCGTGGACAGCCTTCTGGCCGTCAAGCACTTGGTGTACGACACGAAGGAGTGCACCATGGACGAGCTTGTCAGGGCTCTCAGGGCCGACTGGAAGGGCTTCGAGGTCCTCCAGGCCAAGGCCCGCTACAAGGCCCCGAAGTACGGGAGGGACGACGACGCCGCGGACGCCGTGGCTGCCAAAATGATGGAGCTTTGGTGCGAAGAGACCTGGAAGTACAAGACAAAATCCACGAACAGGCAGTTCCGGCCGGGCATGCTGAGCTGGAACTACTGGGTGAGCGACGGGTTCATCCTGCCTGCGAGCCCGGACGGAAGGCCCAAAGGAAAGTTCCTGTCCAATGCCATCTGTCCGTCGAACGGCGCGGACATAAACGGGCCGACCGCCAATGCCAATTCCGTGGGCAAGGCCCTTGGAGGAAAGGCTACGGACGGCAAGGGCGGGTACCAGGGCTATCGCAGCCTGATGCCGAACGGCGCGAGCCATACCATATCCATCAACCCGTCCATGCTCAGGGACCCTGAGCACAAAGAGAAATTCAAGGCTTTCCTGAAGGGATATGCGGAGAACGGAGGCACCTGCCTGCAGATCAACATGATCGACGCGGAGACGCTGAAAGAAGCCCAAAGGAGGCCCGAGGACTACCGCTCGCTCCTGGTGAGGATCACCGGTTACAACGCCTACTTTACGAGCGTGGGCAGGGAGCTGCAGGACGAGCTGATCGCGCGCATCAGCCACGAGGCGCTGTAAGGGTGACAATGAAAGGGACGATTCTCAGGATCCAGCGCATGTCCACCGAGGACGGGCCGGGCATCAGGAGCACGGTCTTCTTCAAGGGCTGCCCCCTTCGCTGCGTCTGGTGCCACAACCCCGAGGGCATCCTCATGAAGCCCCGGGTGCATTGGACGGGCGCACGCTGCATCGGATGCGAGACCTGCATCGGCGCATGCCCGGAAAAGGCGCTGGCCGGAGGGAAGAACGGAATCGTCATCGACCGGCGAAAGTGCACGGATTGCCTTGCCTGCGCCGGGGCCTGCCCCTCCACGGCCATGGAGGCCTACGGCGAAGAGTATGACACGGAGAGGCTGGCGAGCGAGGTGCTCAAGGACAGGATCTACTTCGAGAAGTCCGGGGGCGGGGTGACGCTCTCGGGAGGCGAGCCCACCATGCAGGCCTGCTTCGGCAGGATGCTCCTGAAGGAGCTCAAGGAACAAGGCGTCCACACGGCGCTCGATACCTGCGGACAGTGCACCTGGGAGACCCTGGATTCGTTCCTGCCCTTCACCGATCTCGTGCTCTACGACATCAAGCTCATGGTCCGGTCCGCACACAAGGAATATACGGGTTGCGACAACGGCCGCATCCTGGAGAACCTTATGGCCCTGGCCGGCCGCTTGGAGCAGCGGGGAACACCCAAGTCGCTCTGGATTCGGACACCGCTCATTCCGGGATATACGTCCGATGAAGAAAACATCCGCGCCATCGGGTCTTTTCTCAGGGAAAAGCTCGGAGGTGTCGTGGACAGATGGGATCTCTGCTCGTTCAATAACCTGTGCACCGATAAATACGATGGGCTGGGGCTGGAATGGACGTGCCGGGACCTGAAGCTGATGACGGAAGGGGAATTGGGGTACATCGGACAGGTCGCGCAAGAGGCGGCAGGAGACGCGAAGATCGTCCGGACGAGCGGGGCGGTACGCCCTCACAAGAGGTCGGGCGTGGACTAGGCGCATTTCGTGACGGACCGGCGCACAGCGGGGACAAGCAACGAAGTGAGTGTCCGGAAGGCCGAAGACCGCGACCTGGAAGAGAAACACCGGCTGCAAGTGATCAAGGGCGGGGTATGCTGACGAAGGCATGGGAGGGTATGATGAAAAGGGTCTTCACACACTTTGAGGAAAACGACTTGAAGGAATTCGAGCCCGAGGCCAAGGTGGGGATCATCGCCACGGTGAATCCGGAAGGACTTCCGCACATCACCCTGATCACGTCGCTGCAGGCGAAATCGGTGGACCGGCTCATCTGGGGCCAGTTCTGCGAAGGGCTCAGCAAGCAGCACGTGAAGACCAACCCCAAGACCGGCTTCCTCATCATGACCATGGACCGGAGCCTGTGGCGCGGAAAGGCCCGGTGGACCCATGAAACGCAGCACGGCGAAGACTATGATATGCTCAATCTGAAGCCCATGTTCCGCTACAACGCCTATACCGGCATCTATACCGTTCACTACATGGATCTCGTGGAGACCTACGGAAGAGAGAATCTCCCTCTTGTCAGGATAACGTGCGCATCGATCCTGACGAGGATCGCAAAATCCGTTTCGTTGACCGGACGGCCGGAGAGGATCTTAAACCCATGGACGCAGAAGCTGTTCAACAGGCTCGACACCGTCAAGTTCCTCTCCTATGTCGGATCCGACGGCTTCCCCGCGCTCATCCCGCTCATCCCGTGCCAGGCTTCGGACAGCAGGAGGCTCGCCTTTTCCCCCGTTGCCTATTCTTCCGAGCTGAAGGCCTTGGAGAAAGGAATGCATATCGCCATATTCGGGCTCACCCTCGACATGGAGGACGTGCTGGTGAGAGGCGTCTTCACCGGGTACGACAAATTCAGGGGCATAACGCTCGGTTGTGCGGATATCGACTGGGTCTACAACTCCATGCCTCCGAAGCAGGGCCGGATTTATCCGCAGGAAGGCATGAAGCCGGTTACGAGCTTTTGAAACCTTCACCGGCAAGGTCCGGAAAAGGAGGAATTTCCATGGACGTCTTCAGGAACGAGGAATGAGGGCAGTCCACCTGAGCGATTGTATATTCTCGTCCGAAAGGTTTTGGAATGAAAGCTCCTGTCTTTGAGCGACGCGCCCGGAAAGTGCCGCTCGATGCGGATAACATGTGGTCCGCCTTCCGGCCTGCGCTAGGTTCAATTGGATCGGGGTTGAAATTTGCCGGCTCGGTTCTCCTGGATTTATGCCTTCCAAGGAGCTGTGCCGGCTGCCAGAGGATAGACACCCAGCCCCAGAGATCCTGGTGCCTCGAGTGTTGGGAAAATATCCCCTGGGTCATATCGCCTCTTTGCCCGGGATGTGGAAGACCTTTTACAGATTCACCCGACTCCTCGGACCACCTGTGCGGCGAATGCATCGATCCCGTCTTCCATTTTGACACGGCCAGATCGGCCGTACTTCACGAAGGAATCATCCGCTCCCGCATCCACCAGTTCAAGTTCGGGGCGCAAATGGAATGGGCGCCTCCGCTGGTTGAACTGCTTGAAATCGCTTATGCCGGTTGGGGATTGCCCGAGCCCGCCCTGATCGTTCCCGTGCCTCTGCATCCCAAACGCCTCAAGGAGAGAGGATTCAACCAATCGGGACTCCTGGCCCGCGAGTTCGCACGCAAAATCAAGGCGCCGGTCTTATTCGACGCCATTATAAGAAAAAACCGGACCCAACCTCAGACCCGCCTCAACCGCAGGGAGCGCCTGCAAAACGTGAAAGGCGCCTTCGAGATTCCCGACACTAGCAGAGTAAGGGGCCGCCGCATTCTTGTGATCGACGACGTCTTCACTTCGTGAAAATTCATCGACGGAGGTATCCTGTTGATTTCTCACGATTTTCGAAATTTCCTGAATCGTCTTTTTCTTCATTTTACTCTCTGTGACATCGAAAGGAGGTATCTCAAGCAACTTGCCCCGGATAGTTCCGAGTTTTCCATAGGCGAGAAAAGAAATTTTCTTGTCAGGAAACTTCGAAATGTAAATTCCGAATCGCTTGCCAGAGTCGTCCATTCCTCCAAATAACAGAATGAGAACCTTCCTTTGCTCCTCAAAGGGCAAATCCGCGAAGGTAAGACCGGCTGAAAAATAGTTTTTCTCCATCAGCGCTTGAATATCGTCCACTTGCTCAGGTTCAGGCAGAGCTTTTAAAGCATTTTCTGCTTGCTGGAGATCGAAGGTAAGGGAATCATGGCGTTGCTGGAGCTTTTTCAACCTGGCGTCGAATGTCTTCCGCAAGACAGAAACATCGGCGCTTTTTATCAGAACATCGGCAATCTTTGAAACTTCCGCCTCAACTTTGGCAAGTCCCTTTTTTGCGAAGTCAATTTTTTCCGTAAGTGTCTTGAGGGTATTATCGCCATCTTCCGGATTCTCGAATACTGCCCGCTGTAAATCCCGCCTCTGCCCTAACGTCTCGTAGATGACATCCTGCACGGATTTTTCGATTTCGTCAGCTCTGACATAGAGGGATGGAAAGCCCTTATCGTATCGGGAATAGTATCGACATCGAGTGCCGTTTGGATCGATTCGGGATGATCCGGTCAAAGGCTTTCCCGTATCCGCGCTGAAGATGATCCGATTGAGCAAGTATTTATGTTTTGGCGTGGCGTGGTCCCATTTGCGACGTGAAGATGCTTTTTCAGCAATTTGCTTGATTACTCTCTCTGGAAGGAGAGCAGGAATCTTAGTAATGATTGTTTCCTCGATATTGAGGCGTTTGGAAACAAAGGTTTGCTCCCAGTCAGAACCGCATCGGTACCGCAGGATTTTGTAGATATAACTCCACTTCATTCCGAACTTTGTTTCAAGTTTGGCAAAAGTGAGGCCATCGTTAAGATAGGCGTCGGCCATTTTTTCCATCAAGGCCTTGTCCGCCTCGATAACCTCCCATTGTTCCGTTTCCCTGTTAAATCGTCTTCCAAAAGGCTGATTACCCGCTGATGGATAACCCTTCTTTGCCCGCTCGATTCGGTTCAGAAGACTTTTTCTCGCCTGCTCAAGGCCGAAAAATTCATGAATTTCCGTGCTCAGGCCAAGGTAAAGGGCCGCATCCGGCGAAAATAGATCATACTCTTTAGTTTGGACAAAGAAGCGTATGCCGTGTTTTTTGAGAATGTCCAGGTCACGTTTGCTCTGCCGATTGTCGCGGCTCCAGCGCGAGACATCCGCAACCATAACAGCATCGAAGAGTTTATCCTGAGCATCTCGCATGAGTTGATTGAGAATTCCTCTTTCCTCTTCCGGCGTGGCGTGCTCCTGCCCGGCATACCATCGGAAGATAGTGGCTCCAAGAGATTTGACGCTTTGTTCAAGTTGCTTGCGTTGAGTCTCGAGACTCTCGCCTCTTTTTTGTTGCCGTTCCGTGCTCACGCGAATCAGACACGCAAAATTAAGCTGGCTCATGATGTCACCTCCTGTAGATACAATAGTAATATGGATTGTACAAAAAGTACTCTGGAAAAATAGAAAAACGTAAAAAGAATCTTTGCGGGCAAAAGCCGCTATCGACATGGCGGCTCCGCTTCTCCCTCGTCGGCGGGGTCTAAGCCTGACAGCCACTCATTCCGCTGATTCCGCAGGATAAACCGCCTGGACAAAAATGAATCGACTCATTTATCCTTGTAGAATTGCGAAATTGCCAGCGAGCAAAAAAGCGAGTAAAAACAACGGGCAAAACTGGACAGTTTGTTGTAAATTGTCCCCTAACAGGCCGCAGCCAACAAAAACA
Source organism: Syntrophobacteraceae bacterium (assembly GCA_052143075.1). Taxonomy (GTDB): domain Bacteria; phylum Desulfobacterota; class Syntrophobacteria; order Syntrophobacterales; family Syntrophobacteraceae; genus SbD1. The sequence goes on from JBKQTS010000130.1 coordinate 54,360, forward strand.
AAAGGGGGCAGCAAATGGGATGGTTCACAGATTTGATTAAAGACGTACCCGTGTCGGCTGTAGTGAAGGAACGCCTAGCACTTGCGGAAGATCGTTTTCGCGCAATAGAAGAAGAGAATAAGAAACTGAAAAGACGCATTGCAGCCCTGGAAGAGGAAAACAAAGGCTTACGCGCACAATCGCCCGCGTCACAGCAACCGCAGGAACCCGAAGAGATTGAAATCAAAATTATGACCTTGCTATCCAAGATTGGGCAAGGAACCATAAGAGATGTTGCCCAAACCTTGCAAATATCCATAACAAAAGCGGAATATCATATCTCAGAAATGGAGGAAGCCGAATTACTGCACGGTTCTTACTCCTATGTTGATGAGGCGACATTTAGTCTCGCTCAAAAGGGCCGAGTATTTCTTGTGAAAAATGATTTAGTGTAGTGTAGGTACGCAGTTATTGGAAAGTTGTGTTTTAAAAGTGCGGAGAGTGGTGATGAAGAAAAAACATGTATTACCTTCAATCGGAGAAACCGCCTTCAATTGCCCACATTGTGGGGCTTTAGCTTCTCAGAGATGGTTTAACACATATACGGAAGAGCTGGAGGATGGAGATATACCATTCATTCCAGATACCGATTTTTTAGCGAGAGTTCAAAAAGGTGAAGAATACAAATCAGCAGAAGAAGAGGTAAAGAAACGTTGGCTAGAGGACATGGCTAAAAGGATGGAAGGACTTCCCTTCTTTAAACGGAATGGTAGTTATGGTAGTACCCAAGTTGCCAATCTTTCCATTAGCCAATGTTTTAATTGTAAAAAGCTAGCAGTATGGCTTCATGATAAGCTGCTTTCCCCGCCAGAGCTTCATGGCGAAGAACCAAACGCCGATCTTCCAGAGGATATTTTAAGAGATTATGAGGAAGCCAGCAGTATTCTAAATCTTTCACCTAGAGGAGCCGCCGCGCTTTTACGATTGGCGATTCACAAATTATGCAAACATTTAGGGGAGAGTGGGGAAAACCTCAACGACGATATAGCAAGTCTTGTTGAGAAAGGTCTTAGCCCTACCATCCAGAAATCGTTAGACGTTGTACGTGTTATTGGAAACGAGGCAGTACACCCAGGGACTTTGGACTTGCACGACAACAGGGACGTAGCGTCGAGGCTTTTTCGTTTAGTCAACTTGATCGCGGATCGAATGATTACTCACCCAAAACAAGTAAATGAAATTTATGACAGTCTGCCTGCGTCCAAGAAGGAACAAATCCAAAAGCGCGACGCCAAAAAATCATAAAACATGGGACAATTAGAATTATTTTGTCCCATGCCGGAAGCAGCCGCGCCATTAAAAGATGAGGGCGAAGTGTTCAATGTTGATTTATTCGCGGGCTGGCAGGGCGTCGTTTTGCTTGCGTTTTCAAGCTAAATCTAGCAGACTATTTGCCGAGGCGCTTTTCAACTTTCCGAATACTTTGAAAACGCTTATCATAATGCGCCGCTGCTTTCCGGTCTAATTTTTTATAAGTTGCGGGAGATGCCTGAAATGGATCACCAAAAACCTAACTGGCGGAATTATTCAGATCATCCACTCGTTGTTGGTATCGTCGTGGTAGCTGCACTAGTCGGCATTGTAATATTTATTACTGGAAAGACACACCTTTTGGAATTTTTTGGTTCTGCACAAAGACTCCACTCAAGAGACAATGCCGGTGTTGAGACTATACCAAAACCACCCGAAGAATCTGTTTCAACTACTATTCGGGCACTGCCGCCGCCTACCACCACAAAAACAACTAGGATTCCCAATCCACCTTTTACTATAGGTAACGATGATACCGTTCTTGTTAATTCGCCAAAGGACATAGTTGATTGGATTAACTCAATACAGGATCCTTTCGAAAGAGACGAGCAGAAAAAGCGACTCTGGCATAAATCGATAAGAGCAGCAGGTAAGATTGACAGAATTACCGCTAGTAAGGGGAGTGTTTATTTCTGGTTATCAGGCCTGGAGGTTGATTTGCAATTAGATGATTCGACGAGATTAATTTCAAGTGGAGATTCAATCTTAGTCAGTTGTATAATTGAAGACGTATTCCCTATTGTTATTCAAACATCTGCATGCCGACTCGAAAAGATTGCAAGATAGTATCCAAGCGCCGATTATGATTTAAAGCGAAATTCTTAAATACTATTAATACTCTTCCTACCAGACGCCTCTTGCCGCTAAAATAGAAGTAGTTCAGTTCTGGAATAGGTTTGAGTCCATTGCTTTATTCACCTTCGGTTTTCTCATGCGGTCCGACCGACTCATCACACGAGACAAAATTGAATTAAGAATTAGTGTGGCGCGCAGCCGCCATACAATTCGCTTTGAACGATAAATTATTTTGTCCCATGTCGAAAATAGTGGCACGGGCTGGACGCGGGTTTGCGCCCTCTTCCTTTACCCAAACATGAGACAAAACGATGAGGTTTTATTCTTTATGTGAGCCTTGCCGCTTCGGCGGCGACGTGACCAGCGAGCGAGGTGACAAAGGTTTTAAGATCAGTCATGGACGACAGTGCCGAAATCTCCCCTGTTTGCGCGGCGTTCCGGGGAGACGCGAGAAGCGAGGCCGTTGTATAGAGCTGTTCTTGCACGAGCCTTTGACATAGGAGATCGTAGCGCTTGAGGTACGACGCGCCTTGAAACTCCTTGAATATCGGGAAATGCGGCGACCTGTCCTTGACCGACGCTCGCGACTCGGGCGCGTCTTCAACCAGCATGAGCCAGCCAACAAAAGGGCGCGGCTGTTTGCCGAAGGCCTCTTCCCGGTATGCTGTCCAAAAATCGTGAGCCGTGCCAATAGCCTCTTCAGTCCGGTTGTTGAAGTTGTTTCCGAAAGACGGGCCGACTTGGCTTTTCATTTCAATAGCAGCGATCAGCTCACCTTTGTGAATGACTATAATATCCCATAGTTTGGTTGGGCGGAAGTAGCCGGGCAGAGTCAATACACCGCGTTGTTGGTGAATCTCCGCATGAGCAAGGCCGTTCGCACGTACAATGTCGAGAACCAAGGCGACAAAGCCGTCCATGTTTTTGCCAGCCGTTACGCCCGCGCGTTCGCCTTGATCTGCTTTGCCGGACTCTATTTGCTTCAACCGGGCGGCTTCACGGTTCCCCCAGAAGGCCTGTACGGCCTCGCGGACCTTACGTTCATAATCGACAAGATCAAGAGCCATTTATTCCCCATTACCTCCAAGTGCCGCCCGTTCTTCGCGGCTCAGTCCATACAGCTTAAATGCGGCACGATTGCAAGCTTGTAGGTTCCGGCTCTTGGCAGCTTCTATCAATTCCTTACGCAGCCCTTCGGGCACGTCTTGCCAATAGGGAATGCGGATGCGCCGAAGGTACTGTGCCTGAAAACGCAAGAATCCCCCGTGCATTTTGGTTGAGTAGGTTGCAACAAAAAGCCGCGTGACACCCGAAAGAAGCACGGCCTGTAAGGCGCGAAGGTCCCACGCTTCGGATGTAACATAGTATAGGTTATGGTGCGGGTATAGTTTTCCAGATTCGAAAACGATATGTGCTTCGCCCTTAATGTCAGGGATGAGAAGCTTTTGTTTCTTCGCTATTGACGGGGTAATACGGTCAATGGTGCGGTACCAGTTCAAGGGGGCTTTTTGTGCGCAGTGACGCCCTGCTATAGCCTCCTCACGCACTTCGAGATAACGCCGCAAGCGTGGGTAGTCTCGAAGGTTGACGAGTCTCCCATCATCCGCGAAGGGGTTGATAACGCCCTGCCCCCGCCACCTCACCTCACCCGACAGGATGTCTCGGGTTGTCACCAGGGGCAACTTGCGATCCGGTTCCACATCTAGCGCATCGAAATCCCCGATGAAAGCCTTGTCGGCACCGGTCGCAACGCCAATGCCAACCTTGCAAGCCGCTGTCTCAAGGGTTGGGTATTGTTGTTCAAGTCGCCGGATGAGCGCCATCTGATCCGGCGATTCAAGCAACCATGGTTCCGTCCCGTTCGTTACTCGCGGCACTTCTCGCACGGCCCCGCTGTCTTTCGATAGTCGCTTTGTCCGGAGTTCTCCAGCAAGCCTTGCGAGCGTTGTTCTGTCAATCGAAGGACGATGCGCGATGCGTGTGGTGCCTGGTTTTTCCCGGCTGATGATGGTGATTGCCGGATAGGCGATCACCTCTCTATGGAAGGCCGGTGTATCCACCATATCGACATATATTTTTAAATGGAACTTCTCGGATACTAGGTTCCGTAGAGGTCCACCGTAGCGGTTTTTCATCCAACGGTCAGCGCAGATGAATCCCAAGCTTCCGCCTTCGGCGAGCATCAATAACGAGCGCTCAATAAATGGAATATAGAGGTCTGCCCGGTCGTACATGGTCGGATACCGGCGCCGGTACTCGGCCAGCAACGGCGCTGGTATCAGCTCCTGACGTACATAAGGCGGGTTGCCAACAACGAAATCAAATTGCCCTTCAGGCGGCTCGATGAGGAAATCACCCTGCATGAGCCAGCGGTCAGCAAGAGTGATCGCGGCCTTAGTGGAAATTCCTTCGTGCTTCATCCGTTCGATAACCGCCTGCCGTGTCGCAATGAAAGTTTCTCGGTGCAGCTCCACGGCTCGGAGAGCGCCTCCCAAGCCATCAACGATTGATCCCTTATTCTTTGAGGCGCGCCAACTGACAAGCAGCCGGCCCACGACCGGCAACAGAAAATCCCCGCCGCCGCAGGACGGTTCCATAAGCCGCTTTCGATAAAGTAGCTGATCCTCTGTATAGCCCACAAGATCAAGGATGAAATCCACCACTTCGGCGCGCGTGAAGATAGCGCCGCGCGCTTCGATGCCGCCTTGCGTAGCCAAGACCTCAACGGCGGCGGATATGTTTGCCGAGGTTACAAAGTCTAGCATGTCCGTTGCGCTTCCACTTCCCATTCTAATGCCCTGTAGAAATAAACTGATTGCGCCCGCTGACCCTATTAAATCAGAGATCGTCTTTCGCTTTGTTGTTTATCTCACGCTCCAACAAAGACTTGAGTCTTTTGCTGAAGTATGCAATCCCTAAATTCACCTCCATATTACCGCCCATATCGCCCAGTAATGACAAGTGGATTTCACTTGAATCTGTGGTCCAGTCAGCGATTTTGCTCATATGTCCGAGCTTGAGCGCGGTCCCCCAGTATCGAGGATCGTTTTCGTATAACGGATTTGTCCATCGGGTATACGCCTTGACAGGCTTACCATACTTTTCGGTGAGGAGTGCCAAAATCCTGTTATAGTCATCAATGAAATCGGATGGATTTGCGTGTTTTTGATCGAAAAGGTACAGTGCTTGCGCGAGCTTATTGTTCAAAAAATGGTAAGCAATCATGCAAGGCGTTTCGTCGAGAGTGCTTTTGTAGAAAATTTTGTCTTTTTTCTCGCCAACTGGCTGTAAGGACTCGGACCTTTTTACCTCATCCCTAGTCATACCCCACTTCGTTTTGCGAAAATCAAAGCGGTCCTGGCAAAAACCGGCAGACGCGAAAAGCAGAACGGCTAAAATGGCAACCGTCAAACGCTCTTTGTTCATCGTCTCCTCCTCCAAAAAGGTGACAGCCAAAGGACCTCTGATTTTGATGATCCTTGATCCAGTTTAATCCAACTTTATGAATTTTGTGAAAAATCTTCTCAGGAAAGGCAAAATCACAAAAAACTTTGTACTCACTTCCCGGAGTACCGTTTTTGGTTTCCAAGGTTTCAGATGAAGCTTGGGGTGGGCCAATGTTAGACAAAATCATTTGATTATCTATTCACAAAAATTAGAAGAAATCACTTGACTATCATCATGTGAATCTTTAAAAGAAAAGTGCCAAATACATGATTTCATCTAACAGAGAAGGGAGAGGATATGAAAACTATTGGTTACCTGCGAGTATCGATGGAAAAGCAGAGCACATCGAAAAACAAAGCTGAGGTTCTGCAATTCGCCAATGAAAAGAAACTTGGTCATGTGGACTGGATTGAGGAAAAAGTATCCGGCACGAAAGATTGGAAGCTGCGGGCGATTGCCAAGGTTGTTGACTCGCTGGATAATGGAGATTGGCTGATTGTGCCGGAGCTTAGTCGATTAGGCCGGAGCACTCTCGACATTCTGGAAATCCTAGCCAAGTTGAGAGAAAAAGAGGTCAACGTCCATGCGATTAAGGGCGGATGGACTCTTAATGGCACAATAGAGAGCAAGGTTTTTCTAACGATGATGGCTCTTTTCGCTGAAATTGAGCGGGATCTGATCTCCGCAAGGATTATCGAAGCTCTCAAAGCACGGAAAACAGCAGGCGTGATACTTGGCAGGCCAAAGGGACCAGGGAAAAGCAAATTAGATCCGTATCGCGAGGAGATCGAAGCTCTCCTGAGTAAAGGGAGCACAAAGACGTGGATTTCAAAGCGGTATAAGGTCAGTCTGCCGACACTTTTAAATTGGATCTCGAAGAACGGAATCGTTTGCCCTATTACGAAGGTATAGGGCAATGAGAGAAGAAAGACTTATCGGATTATGGGGAAGGCTGGAATAATGGAAATACTGCCCTATGGAATGCGAGGATAGGGGGAAATCCGACCAGGAAGGGAAGATCGGATTTCCCCCGGTAAACAAGAGGGCTGACTAGACCCTACTTAAAACAGCTACGAGCTGTTTAAGCCACATTAGGTTCGGCACTTCCCCCCTGCCACTCTTCGTGTCTCGAAAGAATCAGGGGGATGACTACTGGAAATCTTTCTGAACGTGCTTACGTTCCTGTCGGGTGATTGTTGACTGCTCGGATACCTCGAAAACAATTTGTGGTGAATATCTCTCCACAATTTGTTCCATTCGTCAAGCAACTCTTGGCCTGAGCCTGTCGGTAAAACGTCAAATTCTACGTGAAATCGCCGATAGATATTTTCGCGGAAGGTTTGATTCCTGTTTTCTTCATCTTGCAAAACTTCACCCTTGAGAAATTTTTCAAAATCGATTTCCCGCAGTTCTTCTTTGTTCATTAAACCTCCCACAACATTAGCCATATCGCCAATCGATTTGAGATTTGGAGAGAGTTGTCTTAAATGGCTCATGAGTTTGCCGATTGCCTCAACGATTCGAGATACATCTTTGATATTTTCGAAGTATTCCGCCTCGAAATTGAGATAAGCGCCAATGTCTCGTTCGTAGACATCGGCAAGTGTCAACTCTCGTTGTAGCGACAATATATCTTCTTTCAGGCTCATTTCGAGAACACCTAAACTCTCGCTTTCCTCTCGAAGTTTGGCAACCTCATGTTGCAAATGGGAGAGCCGAACAGGTTTCTTTTTGAGTCCTAAACACTCTGCCTCCACTTTCAACAATGCTTTTACCTTATCTCTAAGGCGAGCTTTTGCACCATTGTATTCCATTTCAGCTTGCAATAACCTCTGTTGAATAGTTTGCAATGCTGATAGTATCTCTTTTGAAGGTCTAATCATTTACGTTTACCTCCTTTCGGGCCGCTGCGTAAAAGCATGTCAGTTACTGCGGCTTCATCTTCGGCAGACAGCGCCTCTGGATCATTTGTTGACCCCGAACCCATGCTTCGATTAAGCATATCGATAATTGTTGCCTCATCATTGTCATGAGCGGATAAGTACTCTTCACGAAGAGCACTAATCTTTGTACCTAGTGCATCGAGTTTTGTTGATTGTGCTTCTAATCTGGATGTATACTCTGAATTATTCATTTTCATCTCCTTCTCCATATCACGATATTGTCAGGACACTAGCCGTTTTGTATCCATGTGCTCCTGTCGAAAAAGATTTATTTTTCATAATCACCCAATATGCTTTCCACTTTCTGTAACGATTTCATAATACTATCACTTTCAAACTTGAATGATTCCCTATAATGGAATCGAACACTGAGACAGTGAAATAATGTATGGAAATGCCGACTTTTTGCATTAATTCGAGTCCTCTTCAAAATTCACCGGGATTAGGCATCTACTGTAATCGATTCCTTCACTCTTTAAGTTGTCAATTTGTTGAGATAAAGGAACTTCTAAAATGTGATGCCGATACCAATTTGTCAGATATAATTGTTCTGACGATAATGAGGACATTTTACCAAGTACCTTAGTATGGTTTAGTTGTTTGAATGAAATCAGCCGTGACATGTCAATATCGAAGTCCTTAAGGTCCGATACTTTGTAGAGCAAGTTGTTTTGCAGGAACTCACGCTGAAGAGTGAGTTCTGACCGCACGCGGTCCGGCTTCTCAATAGGATGCAGATACGTTTTGTGTCGAACTCGAACTATGTGTGGATGCTCTTCAGAGGGTGTTTGTCGCTGCGTGCTGTAATGCGTTAAGTTTGGGTTTGGCTCTGGTTCTGGTTTACGATCATCGAGTATAATGTCTTTCCCAAATGATTTTCCAGTGCTGCGCCTGTTCTTCTGATATGTCACAGAGGCCAAGTAATCCTTGACCGGATAGAGATAGCTGCGTTTTGTCGGGTAGAAGTCCCATCGTAGCTCCAACTCGCTCAGACTCAGAGCAGAATAGACGTTGTATCGGGCTTCGAAATCTTCGAAGAGAGCGCGGATTTCCTTATTGGAGCCATCGAATTGAATCTTTGTGCGAGGTTCAAAACGTCCATACCTTGACCCAAACAGGATAATTAGCTTGTCATCGTTGATGGTATAGGTTCGCTTGCGCTTAAATACCTCATCAGGATTATCTCTACCGGGATCATTCTCAACGAATTTATAATTGTGGAAATGGAGATGATCGAAAAGAGATGTTCTGGAACTTGGATCGAGTCTCAATACTATGGAATCGAAGTCAAAGATGGCTAGTAGATGAGCGATAATTGTTGGTGAATAGGTTACTATCCACTTATTTTCATTGAGAGAAATAGATTTTGGTAAAGTGTAGTGCATTATTATCTGCTCCCTCTGGCCGGGGCGCATCTTGAGAATGTCTGAAATATTTTTATTCTTGACTCTTTCATTTGGCTGCCCTATCATCAGTTCACCTTCGATTTAAGAAATCGGTCCCTGCTCTTGGCAAAGTTTGGGGCCGATTTCTTTTATAACTATCTTGCAAGGCTCCTTGGGACCGAACTTTGATATAGTTGTTCGAGCGCCTCTACACTGATAAACAGGGAGCCACGCACTTTCCGAAATATTTCCCGGTGAATACCTAAACAATTCCACTTGTAACAGGTCGTTTTCTTGAGTCCATACCCGGCACTCTCAATATCCCGCACTCGAATGAAACGTGGCTCCATTATGTTCTCCTCGTGTAAAAACAACCTCCTTGCAAAAAAAAAGCTCTCATCCAAAAATTACTTGGATGTAGAGCCATATAAAGGAATCTCTGGAAATTGGAAGGAAAAATTTAACCCGTTAATCTTGCGGGTTTTTGGTATTCGTGAGAAAGAACCTTAGCGCGGACACGGAAAGGTATCAAATTCTGGTTTTCATCTATCTTTACGCCGTCTTCACTACCGGGACGACTTTAAGTGAATGCGCAAGGGTCCTGAAACGGAAGGGCGGAGCGGCAGAGGTGCATGCGATCACGGTAACCAGGGCGCTGCCGGATTGAGGCGAAGAGAAGGGAACAAGCTTACCGGGCGCACGCCTATAAGCATTTACATTGCTGATGCTTGAAGAGGGCTAGGGCCGTGGAAAGGCGCGACCGCTTTTCCTGCTTCCAAAAAGTTCCCACGCGACGCGCAGTCGCGAAGAGAATGACACTTTTCGCTGTTTCAGAGTGTCACAAAGGGACATGAATAACTGCTTCCAAATATTAGTGTGCGAGCAACAACGTGGGGAGTGCATTAAGCTTTTCCGCTGCTGCCGCAAACTTCCTGTCGAAGGTGGCAAACCCTGCCAGTTCAGCGCTGCCGGCAAGATGGAGTGCGTCGGCAAAATCCATCCCTTCGGCGTACCAACTGAGAGCCCGTGCAACGTTTGAGGCGTCTTCCATTTCAATGTCAGGCAGACCGAGTATGTGAAGCATGCGCTCGTGGACGATTTCCTTGGGAAGATTGTAGCCGGCTGGTGAAGAGAGCACCCAGGCAAATTCGAGAAGGACAGTTTTGAGGATGAAGCAACGATTATTAGCCAAAAAATTAGTCGCGAGGCGCGCTTGGCCCTGGTCGTCCTTAACCGCGTAACGTACCAGGATGTTCGTATCGACTGCAATCAACGGTGCTTCCCTGCTTCGACCATGACCGCCTTTTCCATTTCTTCCGGGGTGAGAGGCCTTCCCTGGTAGACCTGTTTGGTGTCGAGAGGCTCCAGTTCGGTGGGGGGAAAGACCTTGGCCGGCTTAATGACCAGTTCCGCGCCTCGGTCGATGATGACGAATTCCGTGCCCGCTTTCCAATGGTGCCGGTCGCGAATGGCCTTGGGAAGGATAAACTGACCCTTGGTCGACAGTCTGATGGTTTCCATAGGTCGGCTCCTTGGTAAGAAGAATGTAAGAATTCTACTATGATTCCCAGATTATTTCAACATAGATACGATTGTGGTTTTTACCAAATAAAATGACATCTTATAATCAAGCCTTGGATTACCGGTTGCCGGATATGAATGCCGGGGTGACCGAAGGGTGACCTGATGAGCTGCAAGAGTCAGGAGGTTGAGATCCAAACTAACCCAGACCCGCCTCAATCGCCAGGAACGTCTTCAAAACGTTAAGGGCGCTTTCGAGATCTCAGATGCACAGGGTACGGGGCCGCCACATTCTTGTGATCGACGACGTCTTCACAGCGTAAAGATAGTTTGATACCTTTTCGTGTCCGCGCTAAGGTTCCAGTTCATAAGCAAATTAAAATAACAAACCAAGGCAGAGTAAAGGTTTCGGAAGGCCAGTTAAATTTTATGTAGCTTTATTCAGGATTTGTCAGAAAATAGCCACGTTCGTTTTAGGACGTGGTTTTTTGTTTCGAACAAAGGAGATAGTATGCAGCGATATTTCAAAGTGTCTGAAAGTCAAGAGAACGGATGTCCGATTTCTGCGAGTACTCTTTATCGATGGAAATGCACCAAACAGCATTTGCAGATTTTCTCTAAGGTTGGAGGTTTCCTGTTAGTTGATCGGGATATGCTTACCAAGTTGTTTGAAAGTAATCGATTGAGCGATAACGGAACAAAGCCTATCAGGAGAATCGCTAGATAGGTTATAAATGAAATCGGCCCCAAACTTTGCCAAGAGCAGGGACCGATTTCTTAAATCGAAGGTGAACTGATGATAGGACAGGCAAATGAAAGAGTCAATGGAAAATTTATTTCAGACATTTTGCGGATGGTTCCGGGACAATCGGAGCATATAGAGATGACCCACTCCTTCACTTTTGGCCGGAATCCTGAACAATATCGAGACATGATGAAATCTCATCCTGTCATGGTTGCAGTGAAAGAAACTCTTCTAAAGCCTGCAACTACATCCTCGATGCCGGAAGAGCCGGAGCCGACAACTTTCAGCGCCGATGTCCATCTCCATTACGATAGAATCCGCGTGTCTCTGGACAAATTGTATCGGGATTTGTTTTTTGAGTACCTCCGATGCAGCGGGTTCAAGCATGTCAGGTCAGGCGATCCGTCCTATGGCCGGAAACTAAAATCTCCGTATGCCAGATTCAGTGACTTCCAGAGCCATAGTGAAAAGATTATCGTCCTCTATGGTGTGAGGCCGGGTCAGATGGAGTTACCTTATTCCCAGATCGAAACGAATAATCCTTCCATCAGCCTCTGTGCGTTACTGGAACATTTCTTTTATCAGCACAGCATTCACGATTTTACGAACTTATCCAGGGTTGAATTGGCTTGGGATTTCACCTCTGACGATCCAGACCTGATAAAGTTCTATCTCAACTCAATCACTTCTCTGAAGTATCGGCGAGGCGAGGGCGATGAATTCCTCAATACCACTTATCTGACAGGCCGTTCTGCAAGGGTTGGCCTAAAGGTTTATAGGAAAAAAATTGATAATAGACCACTTATTCGATTGGAAGCCACTTTTGACAGAGAGTGGCTCCAAGACAAAAAACGCAACATTCTTTTCCTATCCGATCTGCACAGGTATCCATTTCGGCCTAACGAAATTATTTCCTTTTACAAAGGATTAGACTTTGTTCGCCTTTACAACTATGTGGCAAAGGACATACGAGCAAAACATAGAGCTTATAGTATTGGAACCGCATCATTTAACAAAATAAGGAAAGATGACCCACATTTATTGTCACAATATTTAGTGGTCCGAAGTATATTTCATCGTGCTTTGGACTCGCCGGTATTAAGCTATCAAATCGACAACTTAAAGCAAGGTGGAATTCCTTATCATAGATTCATGATCCCACTATATAACGAGGAGAACATGAATTGACGCAAAAACAGAGCATTTACGTGTCATTTGTCAATCACTTCTCTTATCAGCATTCTTGCAAGGTATTCAAGAGAGTGAAAAATATAAGTGAATGGAATCATTCACGGTCTGTAAAAAGCATATTGAGAATTATGCAAAGTGAATCCTGTTCGACAGGAGGTAATGGGCTTTATCCAGCGATGTCGTGTTAAGTTTGCGATATGAAAAGGAGAACAAATGACGAATCAAGAGTATGAAAACCGTTTATTGGCACAGGCGAAGCGAATTGATGAGGTAAGTGTCCGCTTGGCTGGAATCAGAGAAGAGTTCGAAAGTACCAAAGACAATGATGAGGCAACAATTATAAGTATGCTCAATCGCTCTATGGGTACTTTTTCTAAACAACATGATCCTGATGCGCTTAGCGCTGAGGATGAACTATGGTTGCAATCGATGGTTGAGCGCTCTGGCCCCAAAAGGAGGAAGCAATGAGAGCCAGCAAACAAATATTAGAGGAGATGCAGGAAAAGCAACGCAGCGTTTTGCAATCACAAGTGCAATGGAACGGTGCAAAAGCAAAACTCGAAGAGAAAAAGAAGCTATTACTTCAAGTGACAAAGGAATCGTTAGGCAAACGGAAGACATCCCGATTATCTACCCTTCAACGCGAAGTATCATCACTTCGAGAAGAGGTGGAATGTTTTGGCATATTAACCGTGGATCTAGAAGACGGGGTACTGTCACTACAGAGAGAGTTAGTGCTTTCTCAAATTTATGAGCAAGACATTGCCGCTTATCTCGAATCCGAGCGTCAATACTTTCAAAATATCACGGATGTATCGCGAATTGTTACTTCCATACGGAAATTGATGACCCATTTACAACAATTATCCCAAAACCTCAAATCACCGGCAGAAATGAAGAACCTCATTAGTCGGCTCATGAATCGATCCGAGCTTCTGGAAATCGACTTCGAGGCCTTTTTGACTGGTCAAGTTCAAGCGGATGATGGAAAGAACGAGGTTTTCAAGGATAAACAACTTGGCATAGGCGGTAGCCTTTTCGAGGCCAAAATTGCAAAAAGATTTTATGTGCCAGCGAAAAGCTTGCCTACCGCCGAATGGGAATCCGAACTCGATGGATGGGCTTCTATTTGGCGAACTGTTCATCTAAAACTCTTGGGGAGACATCCCACTCAGCAAGAAAGACCGGACAGAATCACGAGCACGTTTCGTCAACTCAAATCACAAACCCCGGTTGATCCATTCACGTTGCGAAAGGAGCAGGCGGGGCGCGTCAGGTCTTAACCAAGGCAAAATGAGCGTGGTTGGCGCTCTTTTTGAAGTCGCGCGGGACTTAATTCACCCCGTGCGCAACCCTCCGGGGAAGTTCGAGAGCCAAGAGTCAGGGCGGGCGGGTTGGATAATGGCTTTAGGCTTTCGGCTTCCCCATATCCTCGCATTCCATAGGGCAGTATTTCCATTATTCCAGCCTTCCCCATAATCCGATAAGGCTTTCTTCTCTCATTGCCCTATACCTTCGCTATAAGGCAAACGATACCATTCTTCTCGATCCAGTTTAAAAGTGTCGGCAAAGACACACCATAACGCTTTGCGATAAAGGTTTTCGTAGAGCCATTATTCAAGAGGATTTCTATTTCGACACGATACGGATCAAGTTTGCTCTTTCCTGGTCCCTTTGGCCTGCCCAACTTAACACCCGCTGCTTTCCCTGCCTTCAGAGCCTCTGTTATGTGCGAAGAAATCAAATCTCGCTCTATCTCAGAGGCCATTGCGAAACACATGCTTATCAGCTTGGATTGAATCGTGCCGTTAAGCTCGCAGTTACCTTTGAGCGCATAGATATTGATTTCTTTTCGTTTGGCAACAATCAAGATTTCCATGATTTAGAGTAACATGAAGATAGGAGACATAAGTCATGCTGGATGAACAAGACAAAATTGAGCAGGTACCGGAGGTCATACCATCATGCCAGTAACATCACACATGCGTACACATGGAGACGCTGCCAAGGTTAGATGTATTCACAAAATAAATCACATAGTTGGAGATGATTATCGTGATACAATTAAATCTATATATTCTAAAAGCTCTTGTTCTTTGCGGAGTTCCGCCTTGACTTTCTTGCAAAGCGATACTAGAGCTGGATTATTAGTGAAAGAAACCGTCCCTTTATTAATATATTCAATGGTTGCTGTTATACGTTTTAATCTATACTTAATACCTACATCAATTATATCTACAATTCGACCTCGTTCTACATCGTTAGTTATAATACCGGCAATAGAGAATAACTCTAATAGATGGATTAGATGATCCTCACAATTATCTAAGCAGTGTAATACATTTCTAGCCGCTTCGTAATCACCGCCAAATCTACTAAGATTATTAACAAGATCAAGTTCCACATTTGTAACTTCTTTTAGCAACTTGTCACTTTTATCTCGACATTCATGTATAGCATTTATACTTGGTCTAGCAAGTACTGGTGACTGGAAAAAGGCACCGATAATCAATACCGCCGCTATAATATGTAGATGCGTCTTCATGGTTCACCTTTCCAGCATTGTTAAGGCACATAAGATAAGTTACTGAATATGAATAGAATACACACCTGTAACATTAAGTGAGAAAGCTATTGCAAAATAGCTCTCAGCTAATGTGACGCAGTACGTGCCTACGTCTATTTCTGTTTATTGAGCCTCATATACGACTCTATATTTGACTTATAAAGCATTTGTATTGTAGAAAAGCTTGGATAGTATGTTGTGACCAAATCATGTAGAATACCATTGTTGATTGCGTTATCTTGGACTGCGCATAATTCATCATAGGCTTTCATCCCGGCGTTTAGAAGCATTTCGACTGTAGAATAGCTATTACCATATGTAGCCATTAACGAGTTCTTTAAATCTTCCTCAGCTTTCGACCTATTTATGGATGATATTGGATTAGCAAACACAAAAGAAGATATTAGGATCACAATGAAAATGACAATCGGTATGGTTGTTTTCTTCACTGAATTCTCCTTACTTTGTGTGAATTTGATAATTACGCGGTCATACATTACGCTTTTAGCCGGAATAATGCATCAAGTTGTGTGCTATGCATCCGAACCGGCATTTTGGGGTCGGATTCTGCCCGAAAAAAACTTCTGGAACAATCCCTAAAGCACGAAAAACCATACGATTTCCCAATCGAACATGCAAGTGATATGTCAACCTGGATTATGCGTGAGCATGCGTGAAAATTATACTGCGTTCACTCCAACCATATGATATTGTGTCGCAAATTCGTCAAAGGGAGGGCAAGCTGCATGCGCGCAGTTGGTGACAAGCAAAGGG
>JBKQTS010000131.1:0-6335 GCA_052143075.1 Syntrophobacteraceae bacterium
CCCCAAAAGGGCGGACTTCGAACAGGAGCAGAAGTCCCGGAACGCCCAGCATCTGGCAGATTGGGTGGTAGATTCAGGCGACAATCGCGGCATGCCTTTTGTGATTGTAGACAAGATTGACGCCAAAGCCTTTGTATTCAATGCCGACGGGCGACTTCGGGGCGCAGCGCCGGTCCTGCTGGGCCTGGCACGGGGTGATGATGCCATCCCCGGTATCGGTGACATGAAATTGTCGGACATTCGCCCTGAAGAGCGCGTCACGCCGGCGGGCCGCTTCGTGGCCTCGCTGGGCTTAAATTTCCACGGGAAGGAGGTCCTCTGGGTAGACTACGACGGTGCCGTTTCCATGCATCGGGTGGTTACGCATAACCCCAAGGAGCGCCGCCTTGAGCGCCTGGCTTCTCGAAATCCGCTGGACCACCGTATTTCCTATGGTTGCATCAATGTGCCGGTGAAGTTCTATGAGGACGTTGTGAGTCCTTCTTTTACCGGGACTCATGGCATCGTCTATGTGCTGCCGGACACCCGGTCGATCAGCGAAATATTCGAGTCGTACTATGACGTCGAGTCACGTCGAGGAACGGGCACAACTTCCAACCTCGGCGAGGGAACAATGCCAGACCCCCAGTAGCAAGATCTCAGGGTTGGCGGTCGCAAGGCTCGACCTTAAGAGAAGCTCTCTGGTTAGGTCTGTTGCCACAAATTGTTATGCAATGAGGATACCGAATAGATTGTGCACACAATCGGGATGTTAAGCCCGCTTTCTATCCCCTCGCTCGGCATGCTTTAATTTTTACGCTAAATTCTGAGATCCACGCGGATACTGATTCTTCATACGAGTTCGTTTGGAAAATACTAAATCTTGCGCAAAAAACAGGCATGTCGAGTAAAGTATCCTTACCTGAAACCGCGTTTAATCCAAGTTTGATTCGAACATCATAAGCTTTTAAGGGACTGATTTTTCGATTAAAAGTAGAGGTATGGATAAGTTCCTGTTTCCCGGTTCACCAAAGACTTTCAATCACTCAAAAGGTCGCCCGAAGTAAGTCAGCGCCCAAAGAGCCAACAGATACAAACTGATGAGAGACTGGATTCCCGATACCGTCCGAACCCAGCCAGTGGCACGTAGTGTGTATTCCTGCCGCTGGAGTCGGGTAATCCAAACACCGAAGTTCAACTCCCGCCAGCCGATACTGAAAGCGGAGAGAATGCTGAAATGGAGACCAGTCCACAGAATGCCCAGCCAGCGAGTGATTCTCCCTGTGTACCCCCTTGGTTTTTCGTAAGGCAAAAATCCCTCGGCCAGCGCGGTGGTCAACTTGATAGGCCTGTCCTTGCCCAGAGATTTGAGGACGCGGTCCGGGTGGCGCACAATCCAGATGCCAGTCATTTCGCGGTGCGTTCCGAGAGATATCATGTAGGCAATGGAAAACGGAACGACAAGAATTGCGAGAACCCACAGGCTATTCCATGGCTCCGCCCCATATTTCGTCAGCTTTCCTCCCAACAAATAGTCATCGAAGAACTTCTCATAGAAGGCTTTGCCCTGCTTCATTCGGTACTTGTGCAAAGCTGCTGTTAAGGCCCTTTCTTCGTTTCTAAAACCCCACTCCTTTGCATTTTTTCTTATATTGACCACAGTCGTTGGCGATGTCATGGCTATTTCAGTTAGTCTACGTGCCCCGGCAAAGAAGAAGTCTGAGACTGCGGCATCCACAAATTTCGTTCCCGCAAATACTGCAAATTCAGCGTGTGCTTTCTGCAGTTTGGCCTCACTAAGATCGGCATCACTCAGGTCGGCTTTATACAGGTTGGCTACACTCAGGTTGGCTTTATGCAGGTCGGCCCCACTCAGGTCGGCTTCACTCAAGTTGGCTTCCCTCAAATCGGCTCCACTCAGGTCGACTCCACCCAGGTGGGCTGCACTCAGGTCGGCTCCACTCAGGTCGGCTGCGCTCACGTCGGCTTCACTCAGGTCGGCTCCACCCAGGTGGGCTCCACTCAGGTGGGCTGCACTCAGTTCGGCTCCACTCAGGTCGGCTCCACTCAGGTCGGCTCCACTCAGGTCGGCTTCACTCAGGTCGGCTCCACTCAACTGGGCTCCACTCAGGTTGGCTTCCCTCAGGTCGGCTCCACTCAGGCTGGCCCCGCTCAGGTCTGCTTTTCTACCCGCTTTACCCTCAGACTCCACCCATTTCTTGTGCTCACTGAGTATTCTCTTTAGATCCTCTTCCGTGATCACGGTCCCATCTTTCAGTTTCCCGGTCAATGGTTTCTTCGTCTGTTCCTCTTGCCCTAGCACAGGCGAAACCCGAACCGCCAAAACTACCGCCACCGACAGGGCCAAGATTGCAATGACTCGCCGCATGCCGATCTCCAATTCTGTAACGGAAGATATAAGCACCTATCAGGAGAAACTATGGGCACATATCTGTTTGATTCCACGGCATTCGGAGGCTGTTGTCAAGGAAAACCATGCCTAATCATCTCCCACTGGATTCTCGCACTCCAACCGATGCAGGGTCGTGATCCATCTATCCGATAGCTTCGTCCATACAACAGTTCGATCTCACCGGAAAGAGACTTTTAGCGGGCGGGATTCAGAAGATTACCAAAATACGCTAAGGTTCACATATGATCTGAGAATGAAAATATTTTAGACGGCACCCTCCCGATCGAGAAAGAGGAGATATGGAAAGTTTATTGAATAACTGCAATCTCTTAGCGGACGTTTGTTTTACCAAGAAGTGAATGATAAAGATTGCTCCCAATGCGTGCATATATTTTTACTGTTAAGCTAACGGTTTAGAACGGCAAAAATGTTGCGATTCGGGGATGGCGACATTAAGTTCATAGCAAGATTGTTGAACCGGTTTCTGGCGGTTCGACACAGGAGGAGAGTGGGCTATTAATCATTATCTCTAAAGGAGGAGATGCGCTATGAAAAGATCAATTTGGCTCGTATTATTTGTTTTTAGCTTTGGTGTCTTTATGGCTGGTTGCTCGTGTTTCCCGGGGTTGCAATGCGCGCAGGAGACCCCTCCTCCCCAGCATGAGGTGTACACACCGCCACCTCCGCCTCCGGCTCCGGCACATCAACCGCCTCCTCCGCCTAAACAGGACCGCAACTAAATTACTTCCTGCGCCCTGTCTTGCTGTTGATAAAAACGCAAGGCAGGGCTTCTTGCGATTGCTGCCGGACGAGAGAAACATGCCGATCAGGCACGGACAATCATGTGATACGTACAGAAAAAAGATCAAGCTGTTCCTTTTGGCGGTATTGAGGTGCACAAATAGTTCAGGGAGCGTGTATGCTCTCGCGGTTAGCATGGCAAAAAGGGGTTGTCTTGTTCTAATGGCCGTCAGTTTTATCCCCCACACGGTTGCCGCTGCAGACAACGCTACGCAATTCTCCAACCAGGAGAGCTCATTGTCTGCAAATCAAGTAATAGCAGCCGGCTTAACTGTAGAGAAGCAACCTGCCGAGGCATCTAACCCCAAACGGGCGAATTTCGAACGAGAGCACAAGTCCCGCAACACCCAACATTTGGCAGATTGGGCAGTAGATTCAGGCGACAATCGTGGCATCCCTTTTGTGATTGTAGACAAGATTGACGCCAAAGCCTTTGTATTCGATGCCGATGGACGAATTCAAGGGGCAGCCCCAGCCCTGCTGGATCTGGCACGGGGTGATGAGACCATCCCCGGTATCGGTGACCGAAACTTGTCGGACATTCACCCTGGGGGGCGCACTACACCGGCGGGTCGCTTTGTGGCTTCGCTGGGCTTCAATCTTCACGGAAAGGATGTACTCTGGGTGGACTACGATAATGCCGTTTCCCTGCATAGAGAGTTGTTACAGGTAATCCCAAGGAGCGCCGCCTCGAACGATTAGCCAGTCCAAAGCCGCTGGAACATCAGATTTCCTTCGGTTGCATTAATGTCCTTGCGAAGTTTTTCGATGACGTCGTGAAGCCGGCTTTCACCGGAACCTATGGCATCGTCTATGTGCTGCCGGAAACCCGGTCGATCAACGAAACCTTAAAATCATACTATGATGTCGAGTTACGTTGGGGAACCCGGACAACTACCAATATTGACGAGCATTCAAGGCCAGAGATCCGTCAGGAGGATCTCAGGTTTGGCTGCCCATAAGGCCGGCATGCTCAAGCAGCGCTCCTGAATAGTAAAGCCGCTTCGTCCTTCCATTCGCAGTCTTATCTGGCCGCCTCGGATTGTGGAAATGCATGTTTTCGCGATTCCGGCAAGATAAGTGAACTGGCTGGAGCACCTCTCTTGGGGGGCGGCTTGAGTTGAGCGGCGGGAATTACTTTGATTGCAATCCCGGAAGTTCAGCCGACAGAATGAAGGACGGCCGATGCTCAATCAGAAAAAGCCGGTAAGCCTTTTTTCCGCCACCATTCTGGTCATCGCCAATATGATCGGGACGGGCGTTTTTACCACTCTTGGGTTTCAACTTGCCAGTGTTCATTTTCCATTTTCCGCAATCATGCTGTGGGTTGTGGGAGGCATTGTCAGCTTTTGCGGAGCGCTTTCTTACGGTGAGCTGGGCGCGATGATGCCTCGATCCGGGGGCGAGTACGCCTATCTCACCGAGATTTATCATCCGGCAATCGGATTTCTTACCGGCTCTGTTTCCATCCTAGTCGGTTTCGGGGCTCCCATCGCGCTCGCGGCTATGGCGCTGGGGCGGTATTCACGGGTGGCTCTTCCCGGAGTCGACGAAACGATCGTAGCAGTGGTCGCAATCGTGGCCCTCACCCTGGTGCACCTCGTGGATGTGCAGTTCGGCTGCCATTTTCAGAATGTCTTCACAGTCGGCAAGATTCTCCTGATCGCGGCTTTTATCTTGGCCGGCTTTTCTATGCCGTACCCGCAAAAGATCGGACTGCCGGAATCGCTGGGCGAGATAGGGTCGGTTTTCAATCCCGATTTTGCAGTCGGGCTGGTTTACGTCTCCTTCGCCTACTCAGGCTGGAACGCATCCGCCTATATCGCCGGGGAGATCCCGAGGCCTGAGAGGAATCTTCCTATCTCACTCTTCCTGGGGACCGTCTTTGTTTCACTCTGCTACGTTCTGCTCAACCTTGTTTTCCTGTTAACCGTCCCCGCAGGTGAGCTTGCCGGAAAAATCGAGGTTGGTTACCTCTCGGCTAAGGCGATTTTCGGAGCGGGCGGAGTCCGGCTTATGACTTTACTGATCTGCCTGGCTCTGATCTCGACCATCAGCTCCATGGTTATGGTAGGCCCGAGGGTGGCTAGCGCCATGGGCGAAGATATCAGGGCTCTGGGATTTCTGGCCGGGAGGAACAAAAGAGGCGTCCCGGTCCGGGCCATCCTCATTCAGTCCTCGATTGCGATTCTCCTTGCCCTGACTTCTGCTTTCAACTTCGTTCTGACATACGTCGGTTTCACTCTGACCCTGTTTACCTGTATGGCCGTTCTGGGCGTGTTTGTCCTTCGGTTCAAGAAGCCCTACCTCAAAAGACCATTCAAAACATGGGGCTACCCCGTGGTTCCCGCGCTCTATCTGGCAGTCAACGGCTGGATGCTTTGCTACCTTGTCATCCAAAGGCCTCTGCCTTCCGCATTTTGCCTAATGACCGTTGCATCTTTACTGGTTCTCTACAAATGGCTTACAAACAGGCAAAGCCAATCTACTTTGCTCCAGGAGGAGAAGCGATGATATCGGACAGAAACAAACGGCTCGGCCGGGCGATAATTTCCATTATATTGATACTTACACTTATCTCTATAAATGATTTTGCCACGGCCCGGCAGCCGGGCGCGATTGACAACCCGGCCTACCCGGCCAGGAAGAGCCCCGATTATGGCGGAATATACAACCATTATGCCCGGTTCATCGCAGGAATGGCAGTTCCGCAAAGTGCATTGGCCTTATTACAAAGCAGGCCGGCATGGGTGGAGTATTCCCGGTTTTTCGACCAAAGCTGGAGGAATCTGAACAAGAGGCTGCTCATACCCGAACGTTCGTGGTCTGAGAGGGAACTTGGGGCTGCCGCCTCATCGGACAGCACCGTCTTCTATCCATTCAGCGGGCCGGATTTTGCCAATGTCAATGCCTTTTTCCCTCGGGCCCGGACATACGTTCTAGTCGCCCTGGAGCCGCTTGGAGAGATCCCCAAGTTTGCCGCCATGACCGATGGGCAGTTCAATTCCTATTTACAATCTATGAAAAATTCCCTCCACGACCTCCTAAACATCAACTACTTCCTATCCTCCCATATGGACGCTGAGATTGAGCGAACGGAAATAAGGGGCGTTCTTCCGATTCTCCTGTTCATGCTGGCGCG
>JBKQTS010000132.1:0-5889 GCA_052143075.1 Syntrophobacteraceae bacterium
CCCTTTGCTTGTCACCAACTGCGCGCATGCAGCTTGCCCTCCCTTTGACGAATTTGCGACACAATATCATATGGTTGGAGTGAACGCAGTATAATTTTCACGCATGCTCACGCATAATCCAGGTTGAAATCCCGCCAAAGCTCCGAAATGCCTTTTTGAAAATCATCGATGGTGTTGCACCAATCGTAAAGGGTGAATATGAAAAGCAATTCCGCCAACTTGAGAGAAGAATCAGCGATTGTGAATCTTTGGAGTCGCTAGCCATAGTTGGCGGGGAGTTGGATAGCATGTTAAGCTCATTGATAAATAATACTGTTGCAATGATAGCTATATCGAATGATTTTCTTGTTGAGCTGAGCAAAGATTTATATAAAATAGAAGAGGACTTATTTTCATGCCGGAATCACAATCGCGAAACTTATAATTTAAGTAGTGAATTCCATGACGATTTGCTATTACACACTGAAGATATGAGTCATGTATTGAATGTTGGTAACAGCTTTGAAGAAACCAGCCACCTGATAACATCAAAACTTTCCGTCATCACAAAAGCCGTTGATGTTAAGCGACAGGAAGACGAAGTCAGGCTTCTGGAGGCGGATAAAAAGATTGAAGAACTCCAAAATAACGTCAAGACCTATAACCAGGAAATACTCCAGGTGCGGGAACGCGCAGATGCTCTGGAAAAGGAAGTGTTGCTCGATGAATTGACCCAAGTCAGTAACCGCCGCGCCTATGATCTGCGGATAATCGATACTCTAAGGCGTTATCATAGGGATGGCGTGCCATTCAGCCTTATTGTCATCGATATAGATCACTTTAAAAGAATCAACGACAGTTATGGACATAGTGCAGGCGACAAGTGCTTACAGGAGATAGCAAAACTCATAAAGGACTCATTTCGAAAAACTGATTTTTTTGCCCGCTACGGAGGAGAGGAATTCATTGCCGTTCTGGATGGAAGCAATGCTAAGGACGCACAAAACGTGGCTGAGAAAATTCGATACCGGATCGAAAAAGCCCGCTTCTGTTACCATGAACAGATAATACCTGTAACCATTAGTGTTGGGGTTACGGAAGTTATGCGTTCGGACACAGATGCGGAGGTTTGTTTTTTCAGAGCTGATGAGGCATTGTACCAGGCAAAAAAGGATGGCCGGAATAGAGTCCATTTCACCCCTGTTCGACATGTCCCCACTGCATAGCGCAAATTTGCGCGGATCAACCCCAAACTTAGCCCCTTTTTGGCGTTCTGCGGCAAGAAGAACCCCTGCGCGGGACACCGCCCCGGGTATGGATGCACACAGACCGATCTTACCCTGCAGGACAAGCGGAATATATTCTGCCATGAAGCATAAAAATTTGCTATTTAATAACTTCCCTACTATTTTTAAAGTATAGTTACTTATATGCTGTTATATTCGCCCAGGCATTAAAAGGCTGTACAAATGGCAAAGAAGGCCGGGGAGCAAACCACAAAAGAAACACCCGCGCGACAGCCCGAGGTTTTTGCGGACACCGGCGAGGTGGGGGCTCCCTTAACCTTTGCACCGCCTGAAGCGGAAACGGCCGATACTTTTCCCATAGTGGCGCTGGGCGCCTCCGCCGGCGGACTCGAGGCCCTTGAATCTTTCTTTTCCAATATGCCTGCCGAACCCGGACTTTCCTTCGTTGTCATCCAGCATTTATCGCCCGGGGCCAAGAGCGTTATGCGGGAGCTTTTGCAGGCTAAAACAAAGATGGCCGTCCACCATGTGGAAAACGGGACGAAAATCGAGCCTAACAGGGTCTATGTCAATCCGCCGGGCATGGAAGTCTCCCTCCTCGGCCGAACTCTTCATTCGACGGAGCCAAGACTGGACAAAGCCCCTTTATTCCCGATCGACTCCTTTTTTCGCTCTATTGCCGTAAATGAGAAGGAACGGGCTATTTGCGTCATCCTCTCGGGGACCGGAACGGACGGCACCCTGGGGCTTAAAGCCGTCAAGGAAGAAGGCGGCGTGGTAATCGTCCAGGATGTTCATCAGGCCAAATTCGATGGGATGCCCAGGAGCGCCGTTGGAACAGGCCTCGTTGATATGATCCTGCCTGTCGAGAAAATGGCCGAAGGAATTTTGAGCTATGTTAAGCGGCCTTACATAATTGTCACGGAGAAAGACGGGCCAGGCCCCAAGACCCTTCAGAATCTCATCGAAAGAATACTTCTTCTGATCCGGGACCGGACCGGAGTCGATTTTACGGACTACAAGCCGTCCTCCATCAGTCGGAGAGTAGAGCGGCGGATGGCAATGCACCAAATAGATTCCATGGAAGACTATTTGCGTTATCTCGAGGAAAATCCGTCTGAAGCGGAGGCCCTCCAGAAGGATTTCATCATCGGCGTAACTCGGTTTTTCAGAGATCCCGAAGCCTTTGAGGTCCTTTCCGAAAGGGTCTTGTCAGAGTTGATCCAAAAAAAGCGGCAAAACTCCACTCTGCGAATCTGGGTGCCCGGCTGCTCGACCGGCGAAGAAGCCATCTCAATTCCCATACTTTTTTCCGAATACATGGAAAAACTAAATCTACACCGCAGTGTCCAGATATTCGCGACCGATATCGATCCTTCCGCTATTGATCGGGCCCGGTTGGGGGAGCACCCGGAGAGCATTGCATCTGACGTATCCGAAGAGCGCCTGGAGCGCTTTTTCGTAAAATCCGGACATTCATACAGGATAAAAAAGTCCATCCGGGAAATGATCGTCTATGCGGTCCAAAACATAGCCCAGGATACCTCCTTCTCAAAACTTGACCTCATAAGCTGCCGGAACGTCCTCATCTACATGGGTATGAAGCTCCAGCGAAAAATACTTCCCCTTTTCCACTATTCATTAAATGAAGGCGGGTACCTCTTCCTTGGCTCCTCAGAGTCAATCGGGAGGTTTGACGATCTGTTTTCCACAATCGAGACTCACTTCAAGATTTACCAGCGAAAAGACCTCGGTTCAAGAATTTGGGCCGAAACTCTTCCACAAACCCAGGAGGTCTATGCAGCAATGCTCCCAACCCAAGGGCGACGAGACCACAAGAATGAAGACTTTGGCCATTTAGGCGCAAAAGCCATTGTAGACCTGTTTGCCCCATCCTATGTAATAGTCGATGAAGAATATGAGATCCTCTATTCAAATGGTGCGGTTGAAAAATATCTGAAGCTCCCGGAAGGAGAACCGAGCTTCAACATCTTGAAGATGGCCAGGGAGAACTTGCGTCTCAAACTCGAACTGGCCCTCTATGAAGCAGCAAGGGATGCCAAGCCGGTAAGAATCGGAAACCTCGAGATGGGGGAAAGAGAAAAATATCGGATTTTCGATCTTGCCGTTAATCCTCTTACGGAACCCAAGGGTTTGAGCGTTGTTGCCTTTATCGAAAAGGCTGCGCCCAAAAAACTGAAGGGAAAAAATAAGTCTGCTTCATCCGAGGACTTCGATCCTCATATTGCGAGACTGGAGCAGGAACTTCAGGCCTCCAGGGAGCGCCTCCAGGCTACAGTTGAAGAGGTAGAAGCTTCGAACGAGGAGCTTAAGTCTGCAAACGAAGAATTGCAGTCCACAAATGAAGAGCTAAACACTCTTAACTCCGAGCTTCAGAGAAGCCTCAACAGCGTCTCGGAGTTAAAAAACGATCTGAATAACCTTCTCTCAAGTACCGAGATTGCTACAATCTTCCTGGACAACCGTCTTCACATCAGACGATTTACTCCTTTGACGACGAGAATCTTCAATCTCATCGAGAGGGATATCGGAAGATCGATCGGCGACATCACATCGAAAATTGCCGGACTTAACCTTCTCAAGGAGGCTTCTGAAGTTCTGGACACCCTGCACCGGGAAAGCCTTGAAATTCTGGATGATGACGGAAACTGGTTTTCGGTCCGGGTGCTCCCTTACCGCACAATCGATAACGTAATCGATGGAGTTGTGATAAACATCGTAGATATTACAGAAGTAAAACGCATTCAGATGCTTGCCGAGGATGCCGGAGCATATGCCAAGAGCATTGTCGAAGCCGTTCGAGAGCCTCTTCTGGTTCTCAATGGCGATTTTCGGGTTGTTTCAGGCAACAAAGCTTTTTATGAGACATTCAAGACTTCCAGGCAGGAATCCGAGGGGGTCTCCTTTTACGAACTCGGCAGCGGTCAGTGGAACATTCCAGAGTTGCGGGAACTTCTCGAAAGGATCATACCTGAGAAAAGTTCGTTTCAGGATCTTAGACTCGAGCGTGATTTCCCGCTGATCGGTCATCGAGTCATGGTCCTTAATGCCAGGCGAATCGAACAGAAGGGCAGCCGGCCGCACTTGATCCTGCTTGCGATGGAAGATATAATCGAATGAAAGCGGGAGGGTTCATCGCAGAGCTCTGCGGTGAACGCTTGATAAAAGTTCTGATCGGAGAGCTATGGACGACTGTGATGCAAAAATTGCCGAACTTCGTGGACGGGCCATGGAGAGTCTAAAATCCAAGCGCTCATCGATGGAGAAGATGCCCGTAGAGGACGTGCGCAAACTTGCCGAAGAGCTGCAGATTCACCAGGTCGAGCTCGAAATGCAAAACGAAGAGCTCCGCTCCACTCAGTGGGAACTGGAGCAGTCCAGGAAAAAGTACTCCGACCTGTATGATTTCGCTCCTGTGGGCTACCTTACATTGAGTGAAGAAGGCAGAATAGTTGAAGCCAATCTGACTGCGGCAAAGCAACTGGGAATAGAAAGAAGCATCCTGATCGGAAAGCCGTTTAATCTTTACGCGGCAGAGAATTACAGGGAGGAACTGCACCTTCATTTGAGGAAGGTCTTTCAAACAAAACAGCCCCACACCTGCGAGATAAAGCTTAACGGAAAGGGCCGGGGCAACTGTTACGTTCAACTTGATAGTACATACTTCATGGATTCAGACGGTCAAAGTCTTACCCGAACGACAATGACCAATATCTCGGATCGAAAAAAAGCAGAGGGAAAACTTACGGCCCTTGCGGGAAAGCTTGAATTCAGCAACCGGGAGCTCGAGCAATTTGCCTTTATTGCCTCTCATGATCTCCAGGAGCCTCTTAGAAAAATCCAGGCCTTCGGGGACCGCATTGGAACCAAATATAGAGATAAGCTGGACGAAGAAGGAAAAGAGTATCTCACCAGGATGCAGAATGCGGCAAAGCGGATGCAGCAGTTCATCCGCGATCTTCTTAAGTATTCACGCGTGGCTACCCATCCCGAACCACCGGACACTGTCGATCTGCGACAGACCGTAATGGAAGTGATTTCGGACCTGGAGCTGATAATTCAACGGTGGGGAGCTGATGTAGAAGTTTTTGAGTTGCCAGCGGTCAAGGTTGAAAAAAGCCAGATTCATCAACTTTTTCAAAATCTCATTGCCAACGCACTGAAATTTCATGGCGAAAAACAGCCTCACATAAAAATATATTCCCAGCGAACCGATCATGATTGTCAGATATTCGTGGAAGATAACGGCATCGGCTTCGATGAGAAATACCTGGACCGCATATTTGCGCCTTTTCAGCGCCTTCACGGCAGGAGCGTCTATGAAGGTACCGGGATGGGACTTGCCATCTGCCGCAAGATAGTCGAGCGGCATGGGGGAAGTATTACCGCGAAAAGTAAGCCGGGTGCAGGATCGACATTCATAATAACTTTACCGGTGAGGCAAGATGCCTGAGAGGCACATAATATCATTGATTGAAATGCTCAGGACTTACGTAGTGGATTTCTAACTCAGGACCCTAGTACTACTTTGTTAGATAAGTTCCATCTCGAATTTTTGAGAGCTCTCCGATGACCTGCCGAAAAAGTTCCTCAAGAACCGCCCTGCGTAGCGCGGCCATGCTTTTTCTTCCCTCCGGGGGGA
>JBKQTS010000133.1:0-13471 GCA_052143075.1 Syntrophobacteraceae bacterium
CCTTTCATCTGGTCTATTTTATCGGCAGGCTTATAATTAGCGTCCATCCGGAAGCTCCGGATGGAAACTAATTAGTTTCCATTCCCTATTCGTAAGCGTTCACCACGAAGAACGCGAAGGAACCCTCACTACATTCGGGTTCGCGTTAGCGCTTCCGGCCCTTGTTAAACGCTGGACCCTCACTGCGTTCAGGTCCGGGCTAGCGAGCCAACCGTTAGTTGGTGCCTTCAGTCCGGGCACGATCTTTTGTGAGTGCCCAGTTCACGTCCGATCTTTTGTGAGGACGCACCGGAATGACGGGTTGCATGTCCGTACCCATCCCAACTTAGTTGACGCTGAATAGCAGGATGTGCACTGGTTAATTCTGACGCTGCGGCCTTGAGGTGCTGGCACTGACAGTCATTAGGGCATAACCCCCAACCTCATCAGCGGTCGGTATCTTTCTTGTCTATGTCCTTTCTACCGATGAGAAGATATTTTTCAAGCTCCGTGATGAAGGTATCCGGATCGATCGGCTTTTCGATGTAGCCGGTACACCCAGCCTCGATGCACTTTTCACGATCTCCTACCATGGCATAGGATGTGACGGCGACGATGGGTACACAGGCGAATTCCGGTTCGGACCTGAAACGCCTTGCAACGGCATAGCCGTCCGTTTCCGGAAGTTGAATGTCTAGAAGGATTAAGTCCGGATTGGTTTTCATGGCAATTTGAATGGCGGTCGAACCATCTCTGGCCTGGATCACTTCATATCCGTTATGTTCCAGAAGGAATGTTATCAAATAGAGGTTTTGCTCATTATCTTCAATGACCATTACCTTGTGCTTCATAGGGCTGTCCTCGGCGCTAACGGTAATGTGAAGGTGAACGTGCTTCCTTTTTGTTCTCCTTCGCTTGTCGCCCAAATCTCTCCGCCCAACATCTCGACTAATCGCCTGCAAATGGAAAGTCCCAGCCCGGTTCCTTCATAGCTGCGGGTCAAACCGGTGTCGATTTGTCTGAACGTCTCAAACAAAGTCGTTATATTTTGGGCGCTTATCCCGATGCCTGTATCGGTGATCGAGGTAATGAGCCGCATTTCATCCACCTTGCTCTTAATTCGCACTTCCCCGTGGTCCGTGAACTTGATTGCATTATTGGCAAGATTAATAAGAATCTGTTCCACTCGACGACGGTCACTTACAATATTACAGACATCGGGACCGATATCTACAACAAGCTTCAACCCCTTCTTCTCCGCCATGGGCCGGATGATCTGAAGCACGATCTTGAAAGACTCACACAGATCGTATTGCTCGATTGAAAGATTCAACTGTCCAGCTTCAATTTTGGATATGTCCAGAACATCATTGATGAGCTGCAATAGATGGCGGGCACTTTTTTGTATCATGCCCATCTGCTTTTTCTGTTCTTCATTGAGTGGACCTGCCAATCCCTGGAGCAGTATCCCGGTAAAACCGATAATAGAGTTGAGAGGGGTACGGAGCTCATGAGACATGGTGGCGAGGAAGGCTGATTTCATACGATCGGCAGATTCGGCGAGATCTTTGGCCCGCAGTATTTCCAGCTCCGCCTCCTTTTGATGGGTCATATCCGTGATGAGTTCGGCGATATATTTCGGTTGCACCCCATCATCGCGGATCAGGAAGAGATTTACCAGCGTGGGGATTTGACGGCCATCCCTGGTGAGCACGTCCATTTCACCGGTCCAATCGCCGCGAATGAAGAGAACAGGGAGGATTTCTTCCTGCAGGCTTTGGCGCTGCTCCATCCTGAAACAATTAATGAAGTTTTTGTCCTGGCCCGGAGTCCATTCGGTCTCGCCGAGCATGTGCACAAGCGCGGTGTTCATATAGATGATTCGTCCATCGAGATCAGCCATGGCCATACCTTCACCGGCATTATCGGCGAATTTTCGAAATATCTGCAATTGGATTGCAGCGCGTTTGAGCTCAGAGATATCGTTCCCGATGCACAAGACTCCTGTAAGCCGGCCCGACTGATCACGGACCGGCTTATTCGTCCATGCGATCCAGACGCGCTCACCGTTACGGCGTACATTCTCGTTTTCGTTCCTCACGAATCTTTCAGGATGTGAGGCCAACTCCCTGATCATTTGAACCAGTTCCCGTCCTCCAGTCTCAGTTTCAGGAACGATGGTTCCAATAACGCTGCGGCCGAGCAATTCTCGCTCTTCATAGCCGAAAAATTTCTGAGCGAACTCGTTGAAGAAGGTCACCCTGCCCAGTACATCCATTCTGAGTATGATGCTGTTGGCGTTTTCCACCAATTCCCGATATTTCTGTTCGCTGCGGCGCAATGACTCCTCGGCACCCTCGCGGTCCAGGATTTCCTGCCTCAATCGGGCAGTTCGTTCGACTACCCTGTCCTCCAATTCCGATCGAGCGCGCTCCAGGCCGGCGACGGCTTCGGTGCGTTCTTCTCGGACACGCAGCGCCATGATGCCGTGGGCGAGATTCTTGCCCAACTCTTCGAGAAGCCCTTCCTCCGCTGCATCGAAGGCATTCGTTTCGGCAGCATAAATGCCCAGGGCGCCGAAGCTGGCCCCCTCAGCCCGGAGGGGCACTGAAATGACAGAACCGAAGTTGAGCTGACTGAAAAACTCATGCCACGGTGCAAAATTAGGGTCGTTGAGGACATCCCGGCCTATGCAGGGCTTGCCCGAGCGGATGGAGGGGCCGACAGAGCCGCGCCCATATTCGTTGTCTGCCCAGCTTATGTGTAATTGTTCCAAAAGGCCCCCGCCGGGACCTGCATGTGCAACCACGCGCACGGTGCGCGCATCATCTTGCTCGGCATATCCCACCCAGGCAAGGTAGTAGCCGGCCGTGCCCACGGCGATGTTGCACACATCCTCCAGCAGAGCCTGTTCCTCTGTGGCCTGGAGAACAGCCGCATTGCACTCGGACAGCAACTGTAACGCGCGATTGGTCTGACGAAGAGTTTCCTCCCTGGCCTTTTGCCAGGTTATATCACTGACGATATGGAGTGCGCCGGTCAGGTTGCCAAAGACATCGGTCAAAGGCTCAGCTTTTACATTGAATCATCTCTCACCCAACTGTATCGTTTCGTTTTCGCGCCGATGGCTTTCACACATCCTATGGACGGGACATCCCTGAATTGGAACATCGGCATGATGCATGAGTTCAAAACAACTCCGGCCGACGATCTCCTCAACCGGTAAGCCGAGGATCCTCTTCGTTGCGTCATTGCACCGTAGAATCCGATGCTCCCCGTCTAGAATAAAAATGCCGTCATCAACGGCCTCAAAGGTTGTATGCCACATCTTCAGCTCTGCACGCAGATCCTCTTCCGCCTTACGGAGTTTTGAAATATTCCTTGCGCATACGAGAAGGAGGTCCTGCCCCTTGTAACCGAATGCGCGGATATTTTCTTCGACCGGGAAGCACGTACCGTCTTTACGTCGATATGAGCCTTCCAAGGTCAAAGATTTATCACTGGAGACCCGGTCCCACGTTTCCTGGATATCGGCAGAACCGATGCCTGCTCTAACTTCCATGACAGATAGGCCAAGCAACTCTTCCCGCTCATACCCCAGGCAGGCGCAAGCCGTCAGGTTCGCCTCGACTATATTGCCTCCGACGTCAATCAACAGCAGGGAGTCCATCACCCCATCGAAAAGACTGCGGAAAATCGCATCGCTCTCACTTACGCCATCAGCAATATTCAAGAACGTTCCCCTGTCTTCGCAGTCTCATCCAAGGCTCTCCTGACCAGCACTGCAAGATCTCTCAAGGTGACGGGTTTCATGAGAAACCCCTTGATCCCCAGTTTCCCGATCCTCTCGGGGCTGATATGCTCGCTGAAGCCCGTGCAGATGATTATGGGCAGATCCGGCTTCAACTGAAGAAGTTCTCGCGCAAGCCCCAGGCCCGTCATACTCGGCATGGTCATGTCGGTGATCACCAGATCGAAGGGTTGGTTCCCCCGGGTTGATGAAGATAGGTCTCCAGGGCTTCCAGACTGCTCGTCCTGCATAATGTTTCATATCCAAGGCTTTCGAGCATATCCCTCATCGCGGTGGCCAGACACGCCTCGTCGTCTACGACCAGGATACGTTCATGCCCCCGGGGAAGGGAGGGTTCGACTGAGTCCGAAGAGCACGCGCTTTCGGCCGCAGGAAACAGCAGCTTAAACATCGTGCCTTTGCCCGGTTCGCTCTCGACTTCAATTACCCCTCCGTGACCCTGCACGATGCCGTGAACGACCGAACGCCCCAATCCCGTGCCAACCCCTGCTTCCTTGGTTGTGAAGAAAGGGTCGAAAATACGGTCCATAATTGCCGGGCTGATTCCATACCCGTTGTCTTTGACGATCAACTGTACGTGAAAACCCTCCTGGAGATCAGAGTAATGATCGCCAACCTTCGGTTCCACAAAGACATCGGCCAGCGTGACCTCCAGGGTCCCTCCCTGATCACGCATGGCATGAACGGCGTTGGTGCACAGATTCATCAAGACCTGATGAATCTGTGTGGGGTCTCCAAGGACGGTCGAGCCACTGCTGATGTCCGACCTGATGTCTATGGTGCTGGGGATGGTCGCCCTCAGCATCCTCAATGCCTCCTTGAAGATGAGACTCACCTGCACAGGCTTCTTTTCTTTGTCACCTTGACGGCTGAATGCCAGTATCTGCAGGACAAGGTCCTTCGCCCGATTGGCGGCCGTAAGCACCTCGTCTAACTTCTTTGTGGCCGGAAGATCTTCGGGAAGCGACCAGCGGGCCAGCTCAGTGTATCCAAAAATAATCCCGAGGATGTTATTGAAGTCGTGGGCGATGCCTCCAGCCAGAGTCCCCAGAGCTTCCATCTTCTGGGCCTGCCGCAATTGACTTTCGGCACGCCGCCGTTCTTCTTCCGCCCGCTTGAGTTCGGTAATGTCAAGCACCGAACCGATGAGACCGGCGACTCCGCCGTCGGGGCTGCAGAACGTGGCTTTGTGAAAGATGACCTCGCGCCGCAGACCATCGGGGGACTGAATTGAAACCTCATTGCTCTGCGTTCCGGGATTTCTCAAAAGCTCCTGGTCTATAGATGCGAACTCATCAGCCAAATCCTCGGGAAAGACCTCATGGACGGTTTTCCCGACGATGTCCTTACGCAGGGTGCCGAAAAACTCCTCGCAGGCCCGGTTGCATCCCAGGTATCGGCCTCCGGCGTCTTTGTAGAAGACGGGGTGGGGCATTGCATCCATTAGATTTTGCAGGAAGGCGACATTGCCGCGCAGCTTTTCCTCCGCCTCCCTGCGCTCGGTGATATCGGCGACGACGCCGGACATTCTTTCCGATTGACCCCCTGCATTGATAAAGAACCGTCCCTGGGCCGCCAGCCAGTGTACGGAACCATCGGGCCAGTTGACGCGAAACTCGTGCCGATACAGGCAGCCTTGCTCCCGGGACTGAGCCACCTTTGTTTCCAATTGGACCAGCTCCTCAGGGTGGATCGATCTGCTAAAGGTCTCATAGCGGCCGTCAAATTCCTCCGCCTTAAGCCCTAAGAGCCGCGCGTGGGCATCGGACAACGCAATCTCGCCACTTGTCAGATCCCAGTCCCACGTGCCCATTTCACCTGCGTCAAGGGCCAGCAGCAAACGTTCTTCGCTTCGTTGAGCGCGCAGGGTCGCCTGCTCCGCTTCCAGCAGTTTTTTTTCGAGTTTGCGTACAAGGACTTCGGCGT
This sequence comes from Syntrophobacteraceae bacterium, assembly GCA_052143075.1. Lineage (GTDB taxonomy): Bacteria > Desulfobacterota > Syntrophobacteria > Syntrophobacterales > Syntrophobacteraceae > SbD1. The sequence goes on from JBKQTS010000133.1 coordinate 5,717, forward strand.
ATCCCTTGATCAGCACCTCTTCCGTATACGCGGGTTCGTTCGGGGGCTTCAGTCTGTCAGCCTCGGCCTGCTCCAGGATTTCTTTGATCCGGGCGATGAACGCCTCCGGCTCGGCGGGTTTAATGATGAAAGCGTCAGCACCCATGTCCAGAGCAAGACGTTCATCTTTGGGATCGGTGTAGGTGGCGGTATAGACCACAAATGGAATGCGGTTAAGGCGCTTGTTTGCCTTCCACAACCGCATGAGTGTGAAGCCGTCCATTACGGGCATGAGCAAGTCTGAAATGACAAGGTCCGGTGGCGCCTCGCAAGCTTTGAGCAGAGCTTCGGCGCCCTGCCTTGCTGTGGCTACCTCATAGCCATTGCCTGCGAGTAAAGCCTGCAACAGATAAAGGCTCTCTTCATTGTCGTCCACTACCAGCAGCCGGATCATAAGGCGTCTCCCTTCTTGGACGAGTGAACGCATACTCCGAGCACACAGGTCTAAGGGTTGAGTCAGCCTGCTCCCTGGAAAACCTTTCGCCACGGCGATTTCACCGGCACAGGGTTCGGTCTCCGGATATCGTAATTGTGAGTTTTTCGGAAGGGCCGGACTGTTCTTTGGGCCCATGCCTTTGAGACAGGAATAGCGCTGAGATAAGAATCCCTGTTGCGGCGAATGAGAGTGAACGCATCCGATTATTCACAGCATCCTCCGGCTTGCGACGTTAATGGTAAGTGCGGTGTGGCCGAGCTCCTTGTTGATGCAGCGTCGAAACTGCGGGGAGTTGATCCAAAAAAGATTGGAGAATGAGCATCCCATGAGTATACGAATTAATGAGTTATCATACGACATGATCTATTATGAATGCAACCTCATTTATCCTTTTATTTGGAGTATTTAGTTTAACCTTGGGATCTATCCATCCGCAGCCGCGCTTGAGCATCACTTCTCCACTATTCGCAGACCGGGTGGTTTCGCTGCGCCTGCTGCAGCCGCGTTGAGTTGTCCCGTGCGGGGCGGATTCGTAACGTGTCGATACGGTTGAAAAGTTAACGTTGATAGGGTTTTTGTGCTATAGCATCGCATGCTCTGGCTTATTTTGACATGTTGCGCCGCATTGCCCGTATCGACCAGAGATGCTTTGATAAAAAAGTGCCTCTCTGATTTGAACTCCAACGAAATGGTCTTGTGTCCCCTCCTCCTGGCTTTACCTCTTTTCATAGCAGGATTGCTTCTAATCGAAATCCCGCACCTGGACTTTGCCTGATGGTAATAGGAGCCGTTGTGATCTCGGTTTGGGGGATGCAATTAATCCTTCGAACCGCCCCCCAATGAACCGGACAAAATGACCTTCCCTCAGGACACCCGCTTTCCCCGGCGGCCGCTCCGATCATCCACGCCTGCATCCTCCAGTTTCCAGGAATTGTTCCGCGGGACTGGCAGAGTTGCTATTCGTTTTTGGTGCTCTTCGAATTTATCCATCAGTCGAATAACCTTTGGCGCAGAGTCGCCAGGCCTGATTCTTGCTTAACTTCTGACGTGAACGTTTCGCATGCAGATTGCAAATGACTGAAAGTACTCATGTAAACCATCGGGAACTAATCAATTATCACGAAAAGTCCTGATTTTTGGCCCCGTGCGTTTTGTAACCTTTATTTAACCTAACCTGTGATCATTGGAGAAATCGTGGAAAGACGTAAGCAGAAGCCACTCGAACTCCCCCGCCGCGCTTCGCGGAACCAGTGACGAATGCAGGCTTTTGCTGACACCAATGAAGTAAAGAACCTGCAGGTAAACAAGACTGAAATGGAAATTCGCTTTTGTAATTTAGACCTCACTGCTTTGATTCACGCCACTCTGCGGGAAGTGATGCACAAAGAAACAAACCGGTGAGGCAAAAGGCAAAGTCCTAAAGGAGTAATTTATGAAAAAGCTCACATCTTCGATCATTGCAGCGATGTTTTTCACGATTCCTTCCCTTTGCGGGGCTATGGATTTCCAAGCCCTGCAGCCCGGCATGGCGAAGAAGATTGATGCCTTAAAAGAAGAGGTCAGGGCGCGGGGCGGCACTTACGAGGTTGCTTACTCCGCTGCGATGGACAAGAAGATAGAGCACCTTACCGGCCTCAAAGTGCCGCCGGGATGGAACAAAAGCGATGCTCCGTCGGTCGCGATGCTTAGATCGTCCGTTCAGGCACTTCCCTCCTCTTTGGATTGGCGCAGTTTAAATGGTGTAACACCCATCAAAAACCAGGGGAATTGCGGCGATTGTTGGGCATTTGGCACTGTAGGACCCCTGGAATCCCAGATCCTTCTACAAAACAACTCTACGGTTGATCTTTCCGAACAATACCTGGTCTCTTGCAACCTCAGCGGCTGGAGCTGCGACGGAGGCTGGTGGGCACACGACTATCACATGGACCTGGCCGGGCAGGATAACAACGGTCCGGGGGCTGTCCTCGCCGCCAGTGACCCTTATACCGGGACCGATTCAGCTTGCAGGGGGCCGTACAACCATCCCTACAAGCTCACTAACTGGGCCTATGTGGGGAGCGAGGAATCCGTTCCGACCATCGATGAGATCAAGCAGGCCATTTACACCTATGGGCCGATATCAGCCGCAGTATATGCCGGACCGGAATTCCAAGCTTACTCAGGCGGCATTTTCAACACGAATGAATCCGGCCAGATTAACCACGCCATAGTACTGGTGGGCTGGGATGACGACCTTGGGCCGGATAATGGCTACTGGATTCTTCGCAATTCATGGGGTACGTCCTGGGGTGAGTCAGGATACATGCGCATCCGGTACGGGATAAATCAGGTAGGATACGCCGCAAATTTCATAGAATATGGCGGTGGGAGTCCTAACCCGACTCCTTCTCCTGCTTCCGTGAATGTGCCCGACGTGGTGGGCGTTACGCAGGCTGCGGCAACCGCCGAACTTACCGGAGAAGGGCTTGTGGTTGGAACCGTGACGACTCAATCGAGCACGGCCGTCACCTCAGGGTCGGTCATAAGCCAGAACCCGGCGGCGGATGCGAGCGTGGTTTCGGGAAGTGCGGTCAACCTGGTCGTATCGACGGGTCCCGCTCCTGCTCCCCCTCCGGTTGTTAACAAACCGGACCTGACCGGGGTATTTTCAAATATTCAAACCAGCCCTTCGGGTACAGTCATTACCGGGAATTTCGAGGTTGAGAACATAGGGAACGCGGCGACGGCGAATTCGTTCCGGGTCCTTCTCTATCTTTCCAAAAACGGGGTTTCCAAGACCGCTCTCCTAGGGTCCGCCACCATATCTACTTCAATTCAGCCCGGGAAATACGTAAATCTCAAGATCAATGAGCGTTCCTGGACATCTTTTCGTGGAGATTACTTGATAGCGGTGGTCGACCCTGATGACTCTGTTCCAGACTCAAATAGAAGCAACAATGTTGTGGTATCCAAAATCATTCAGAGTCAGAAAAAGTAAACAATAAAATCCGGGCACTTAGACGCCGTATCGCCGGCACGATTTGCCACGGCTCAACACGATATCCTCTGATGCTACAGGTAGCCTCAGAGGATATCGTCAGTATATATTAGTCGCGGCTGAGCTTCGCCTTCCGGCAGGCCCTAATCTCTGCCTTTCGGCTTCCATTCCCTGGCCAGGCGCTGAGCCTCGCCGATCTGGGCAGGTGTCATTTTCTCGGCGAGACTGTCTCTGAAATCTCCTGCATAATCTTCTGCATACGTATCATCTTCGTGTGCCGCCGCCAAAGAAAACCACATATACGCCTGTATAAAATCCTGCGGCACACTCTTACCGTTGGCGTACGCCCAGCCCAATTCAAATTGTGCTGCGTCATCTCCCTGCTCAGCCGCCTTGCGATACCATTTTATCGCCTCGGCGTGATCCTGTGGCATGCCTTGACCATTGGCGTAAAGCCCTCCCAGTTCACGTTGTGCGGGAGGGAATCCCTGCTCAGCCGCCTTGCGGTACCATTTGACGGCCCCGGCATAATCCTGTGGCACGCCTTGACCTTCAGCGTACGCCCAGCCCAATTCAAATTGCGCCTCGCCATCTCCCCGCTCGGCCGCCCTGCGGAACCACTTCATAGCTTGAATATAGTCCTGTGATACGCCTCTACCAAAGTCGTACATTACTCCCAGATAGAATTGCGAGTCGGCATCTCCTTGTTCCGCCAACGGCCTGAACTCCTTATAAGCCCTGGCATAATCACCTCTGTCATAAGCGGCTTCACCTTCATCGAAACCGGCATAAGCAAGGGCAGTAAATCCGCCCAGTAAAGACACAAAAAGCAGGAATTTGAAGCTTGTCATTACCGCCTCCTCGACCTGGCGGGCGTGAAGGGGAAGGGGCAAAGCAGGAGAACTTCGCGCTGAAGGCATACTACAGACACCTTCCGGTTTCGCAAGAATATTTTGAAGATATTCCTGAGTTTACGAAGCGATGTGACCGGATCAGAAATATAAACGGCGACCTGGCCGGCTTACCCGGCCTAGGGGGAGCAACAGGCCACCGGCATCTCCGTCTCACACGGAACGAACCCGAAACTCTGAGAAAGGACAGTCTGAGTAAAGGCAGTCTGCTGTATCTGTATAATGACAGCCGACCCGGAGGCGGTTGACGCCATAGAACTCCACAAACTACAGTTGGCTGCCAGAGGGGCCGGGGGATTCATCCAGGAATCAGTGTCTGAAGCCTGGCACGAAAGCTTTGAAGTAGCAGAGGGCAAATAACAATTATGCCATGACGCGCTCGCCCACAAGCCCAGAGATCCATTCGCAAGCCTGGGCACCGGGGAAGGCGGCGTTATGGACAGCGTACCCGCCGAATGGTAGAACTCATCCCAGGTGCACATGTGCGCGGGCGATCCGAAAGTTTGCTTACACAACTGGTTCATGCCCATGATACCCGCAGCGTCGCCGTTCGTAACGCTCGCAGACACACCGACAAAACTTGGCTGGGTCACTATAGCCTGGCCGTTCGCGTTCATACCGTAGCAAGAAATCAAACAAACAATTGCCGCAAACAATGCGAGCTTTCTCATCTTCGCTCCTACTCTGTAAAGGTGAAGGGTAAACCACACTATTTTTGCATGTTGCTCAGTATCAAAGCAAGTGTCAAGGGGGATTTGCGGGGGCAGGAATTGGGTAAATAGTCTATGCATAACCCCATTTACATTGTAACGTTTCAATGTGTTGGCAGAAATCCGATAGCCGATACTGAATGCTGAAATTCTTCGGTGAGTGACACGGCACCCGATGAGATCGTCCATTGCGGGCAATACCGGTGCGTTAGAGTTTTGACGCTCCGAGCAATAGAGTAACCTTCAAGCCAGGGAGACCCCGCAAAACAGATCGGTTAATTGCCGCCTCAGCTCTCCCCCTCATCCTCCACATCGGGCAGGTAACCATCCTCGCGCACTACCTTAATGATCCGGACTGAGAACAGACCGGCCGCAATGCCGATAATCAAGAGCCAGAACATGGAACGTCCCTCCCTTCCAAGCGGCGCCGGATATCCGCAGATAGCTCGTTTCCATCCGGAAAGTGCCCTTTTCCACCCTGGCTGTGTCAATCTGCGGGTTTTCTTGTGCGGCGTACCTTTGTACGCCTCCGCGCAAACCCTTGATTTCCTTGCACCTTTAGGTGCGGCGCTGGGCAATCCGGAAATGGCGGGGCACCAAACTGTACGCGCCATGGCGAAAAATGCCTTCTTTCCGAATTGGAAACTGTTAGTATCTCATCCGGGGTTTCCGGATGGATACTAGCTCAGCGCCAAAGCTAAGCACAACACGGCGTGGACGACTTCTCACCCGAAATCCTTTAGCAAATCTTGTTCCAAGCAACATACTCGCTCTTTCCGGCTGGTTTGAGTTCGTCAAAATTCAGCGAAATTCTGTAAGAATTCCCCTGTATGGGGAAAGTTTGGCGAATCTCCACCTGAAGATAAACGAATTTGCTCGACTCCTTGGAGTGGATCGGGTCACGGTTTCCAGATGGGAGAACGAACATAAAAACTGTTTCCATCCCGGATCGGTTGTAAGAGTGTGTCATCATTAATCTTTTTCTTTGCCATGGAAACATCCTGGAAACATCATGGGAATTTTTGGTTTACTGCCGTCATAGTCCGGTTGAGTTAAAATGAGCACCACAAACATTTTCCGGTGCCCTTGATCCTTTTGTCCGCATGGAAACACATGGAAACAGAAGCATGTCACGCGGAGACGCGGAGGCGCAGAGCTTGATCCCTTTCTCCGCATGGAAACAGATGGAAACTCCCTGGAAACATCATGGAAAAATATGGAAACTTTTGGGAGACTGTTTCCATTTGCCCGATTAACAGTGAACAGTGAGCAGTGAACAGTGAACAGTGAAAAGCCAAATCCAACAAACCTCCGGTTATCTTTAATCAGGCTATATTCTACTTCGAAGAGATTTGGACGTGCAAAACGGCAACCAGAAGCGGCAACGAGAAGCGGCAACCAGAAGAGGAAAAAAGAAAAAAAAGCGGGTGAGCAGGCGAATGGTGAATGGACAAAAGCAGATGAACTGAGGAGCGGGGAAGCAGTGGAGCTTTAGCGTCGCCCCACCCGAAGGCTGTATGAGAAGACCCCTCTTACGAAGGCAATTTCATGCCAAAAACCGCATTTTAAGAGTAAAGAATGTTCGATTATGGGAGCAGCAATGATTTGGCAAGGTCCGACCCCGATTGCCGGAATGTAACCAATTAGCTGCGGAATGTAGGCATTACTGACGCTATCAAACAAGCGGGAAGAGTTTCGCAGCGGAGACCTTGACATTGACATACCTGAACTTGTTCAGAGAAACGATAATTTATTGCCTTTCTGCTGGAAAGGGGCTCTGGAAGGATTCAGATATGATGTGCATCTCGAAAGAGGTGCCAGGGTAGTACCTGGGACTCAAAATTTAGGAGAGCTATTTTAACCGGAGTATGCATCTTGGGAACAAGAAAGGCGGAGCCATTGTGACCCTACCCTCGGCGAATGCCCTGTCTTCTTTTTTAATACGCCTCTTGGACCTCTTCTTGTACATTCGCCCCACTTGCTAATTTGATGCCCCGACACAAAGGCTGACAGATTCCCAATATGTTGACATGAAAAAGGATTCTGCTAATGTAATTCATTGTGTTTCTCCATTCGTTCTTTTATGCGGAAATCATTGGTAGGAATGAAGGCAAAGCCAATCGAGATTAGGACTCGACAAAATGGCTACACTGAGAATCTGTCTGATCTCATTCCTCGCTTGCCTTTTTGCTGCACTTGCGAGCTGTGTTGAAATCCCATCAGATAAAAAGCTTTTCTATCAGAGCAGGGTTCCGCAGATTTCCGATACCGAAATGGCCGAACGGCTGTATGAACTTGCAAGAAAGGAGAACCAGGCGCTCCACTGGGACGGTTGCCTCGCTACGGCAGCTTCCGAGCGTGCCAAGCAATTGGCAGATGACGGCTATTTTGACAGTAATGATCCGAAAACCGGCAAAAACCCGGTATGGAGGATGGTCAGCAAGTGTCTGCCAGACGAGAGCAAAGCGTCTAAAGTCCCGGCAGGCGAAAACCTGTCAAAAGTAAAGAAAATTGACACCCCGGAGAAGATTCACAAGGCTTTCATGGAAAGCCCTAACAGGTTGCTGAAAAAAGGGGGCCTTCATAATTGACGGTTTCCCTGGAAGTTTTATGAGAAACGTTCTTTGACAATATTGGGTATTATAAATGGTCTCCATTTTCAGGTTTAACATGTCCTCA
>JBKQTS010000134.1:0-7605 GCA_052143075.1 Syntrophobacteraceae bacterium
TCATTATCAGGTGGTAAAGAACACCTTGATGCGTCTTGCATGCAAGCAGACCGACGCATCGGTGCTCGATCCGATGGTCACCGGCACCTGCGCGGTTGCAATCGCGTTCGGCGACCCGGCCGCTCCGGCAAAGATCATCAAGAAATTCAGCAAAAGCAACGAAAAGCTGAAGCTAAAGGCTGGAGCGCTCGGAAGCCGTCTGATCGATGCCGATCAGATTCTGGCCTTGGCTGATCTTCCGCCCAAAGACGAACTACTTGCCAAAATGCTGGGAACGCTCAACGCTGTGCCTACCAGTCTGGTTACGGTTCTTAGTGGAGTTCCAAGAGCTTTTGTTTGTGTGTTGGCCGCTATCCAGCGCCAGAAAGAACAACCGGCTGCTGCTTAAGACAATCGTGGAGGATTATAGATGGCTGTTACAAAACTGGAAGTTATTGAATTCATCAAGGGTATGACAGTTCTCGAGCTCAGCGAATTTGTTAAGGAACTCGAGCAGACTTTCGGCGTTAGCGCCGCCGCGCCGGTGGCCATGGCCGCAATGCCTGGCGGAGGTGCTGCGGAAGCAGCCCCGGTCGAGGAACAGACCGAATTCTCGGTCATCATTACCGGTGTAGGCGACAAGAAAATCAACGTAATCAAGGAAGTTCGAGCGATTACCAGCCTTGGCCTCAAAGAAGCCAAGGACCTGGTGGAAAAAGTTCCGGGAACGGTCAAGGAAGGCATTCCCAAGGCAGAGGCGGAAGCCGTTGCCAAACAGCTTACAGAGGCAGGCGCGACTGTCGAGATCAAATAAAGACTCAAAATTTGGAAAATATCGGAAATCGGCTGCATGTGCTGGTTCGACCGGCCGGTTTCCGATTTTCTTCTTTTTAGCGGCATACCAGCGGGAAGTGATGGATGGAAAAGGATTGCAGGCAAAACTGATTTGCCGCAGCCGTCTCATCCGTCACAATTTCATTTGCAGGAGAGAATATGCCAACTGCACTAACCCATGAATACCGGGTTCGCAAGAATTTCGGAAAAATCCGAAAGATCGTGGAAATACCCAATCTTATCCAGATGCAGAAGGAGAGCTACGAGCTTTTTCTGCAAAAGGATGTGCCTCCCGAGGCCAGGGTGGAAAGAGGCCTCCAGGAGGTCTTCAAGTCCGTTTTCCCCATCGAGGATTTCAGCGGGACGGCTTCACTGGAGTTTGTTCAATTCAGTTTCGGCGATGTGAAGTATGAAGTCGACGAATGCCTAGCGCGGGGAATGACCTACGAGGCCCCTGTAAAGATAGTGGTGCGCCTTGTTGTGTATGACGTGGGCAAGGAAGCCAACACCCGATCCATTCGCGATATAAAGGAACAGGAAATCTATTTCGGAACTCTGCCTCTGATGACCGACAATGGAACATTCATTGTCAACGGGACCGAGCGGGTCATAGTCAGCCAGTTGCACCGTTCGCCCGGCATTTTCTTCGATCATGACAGGGGAAAAACTCACTCGAGCGGCAAAATACTTTACTCGGCCCGCATTATTCCGCTTCGCGGTTCCTGGCTCGACCTGGAATTTGATCCGAAAGACATTCTATACATCCGCATCGACAGAAGGCGCAAATTCCCTGTTACAGTCCTTCTAAAAGCCCTCGGGTACTCGACCGAAGAGCTATTGAACTATTTCTACCCCAGCGAAAAGGTGTTCCTTACCGCCGACGCACAGATAGAAAAGGAACTCAACCCTGATATCCTCCTGGGAAGCCGCGCCTCAGAGGACATCGTGCACCCGGAATCAGGCGAAGTTCTGATTAGAAAAAACAGAAAACTGGGCAAGCAGGCACTTAGACGGCTTCAGGAAATAGGAATCAGCCGGCTTCCTGTAAAGATCTCGGAGCTTATCGGACAGGTTTTGGCCCAGGACGTAATAGACTTGACCACTGGCGAGATCATCGCCGAGTGCAACGATTCTATAAACGAGGAGATGCTCAACGATTTCAGAGAACGTGGAATCAATGAAATCGAACTGCTGCACCTGGAGGGCCCTGACATCAGCCCCGCTTTCAGAAACACCTTGCTTATGGACAAGGTCAACACCAGGGAAGACGCTCTCATCGAAATCTACCGGAGACTGCGTCCGAGCAATCCGCCCACTTTAGAGGTGGCAAACGAATTTTTCAAGAATCTGTTTTTCGATTCGGACCACTACGATCTGTCCGAGGTCGGACGGCTGAAGCTGAACCTGCAGCTTGACCTCGATGTGCCGCTCGACTGCCGGGTGCTTCGCAAGGAAGATATCCTCACAGCGGTGCGCCAGTTAATTAAGCTCAAAGACTCACAGGGTCCGGTCGATGACATAGATAATCTCGGAAACCGCAGGGTGCGGGCGGTAGGCGAACTTCTGGAAAACCAGTACCGCATAGGCCTCGTGCGCATGGAAAGGGCCATCAAGGAAAGAATGACCCTTCAGGAAGTTGAGGCGTTGATGCCCCACGACCTCATCAATGCGAAACCTGTTTCCGCTGTAGTAAAGGAATTTTTCGGGACAAGTCAGCTTTCTCAGTTCATGGACCAGACGAACCCGCTTTCCGAAATTACCCACAAGCGGCGCCTGAGCGCGCTTGGGCCGGGCGGCCTTACACGCGAGCGGGCTGGTTTCGAGGTTCGCGACGTACACCCCACTCACTACGGCAGAATCTGCCCGATCGAGACCCCTGAAGGTCCCAATATCGGCCTGATCGTGTCTCTATCCACCTATGCGCGGGTAAATCCTTACGGGTTCATCGAAACCCCCTACCGGAAGGTGGAAAGCTCGACCGCTCGCTCGGATGTCAACTACCTTACTGCCATGGACGAGAAGGATTACCCGATCGCGCAGGCCAACGCGGCACTCGACGAGAAAGGCGGTTTCAGGGATGAACAGATTTCCGCTCGAAAAGCGGGTGAATTCGTCATGGTCCCGCCCGACGAGATCCGCTATATGGATGTTTCCCCAAACCAGCTCGTGAGCGTTTCCGCCTCGCTGATTCCTTTTCTGGAGCATGACGACGCAAACCGCGCGCTCATGGGCTCCAACATGCAGCGTCAGGCTGTGCCTCTTATCCAGACCCGCGCTCCGCTGGTAGGGACCGGGATCGAACGCATAGTAGCCAAGGACAGCGGCGTAACGATAGTCGCCAGGCGCGAGGGCGTTATCGAATATGTGGACGCTACCAGGATAGTGGTGCGCGCCACCAACAGTGTCGATATCGGAAGCGGTGTTGATATCTACAAGCTGATTAAATTCCAGCGTTCGAACCAGAATACCTGCATCAATCAGAAGCCTCTGGTAAGACAGGGCGACTTCGTAAAGAAAGGCCAGATACTTGCCGACGGGCCTTCCACCGACCACGGAGACCTCGCGCTCGGACGCAACGTGATGGTGGCCTTCATGAGCTGGGGAGGCTATAACTTCGAAGACTCCATCCTGGTGAGTGAACGCATAGTGAAGGAAGACGTATTCACCTCGATTCACATCGAGGAATTCGAAGTGGTAGCCCGAGACACCAAGCTTGGCAAGGAAGAGATCACCAAAGACATCCCCAATATAGGTGATGAAGCACTCAAAAACCTGGATGAGAGCGGGATAATTCGGATTGGCGCCTATATCAAGCCTAACGACATCCTTGTGGGCAAGGTCACCCCGAAGGGCGAATCGCAGCTTACGCCGGAAGAAAAACTACTCAGGGCGATTTTCGGTGAGAAAGCCAGCGATGTGAAAGACACCTCGCTTCGCGTTCCGCCCGGGGTCGAGGGCATCATAATCGACGCCAGGGTTTTCTCTCGAAAGGGTGTCGAAAAAGATGAGCGGACCCGCCAGATAGAGGAACAGGAGATCGGGCGGCTCATGAAAGACCAGCGCGATGAGCTGGACATCATAAGAAAGACTGCCGTGAGGCAGATGGCTACGGCGCTTCAGGGTAAGAACAGCGACTCTTCCATTAAGGACGGCAAAAAAGTTTATTTGAAAAAGGGAGATCCGTTGACCGAAGAGGCGCTGCTCCAGATTCCCAGGGAACTCTGGGACCAGATAAGCGCCGCGAAGGCGCCGGCGGCCTCCATGGAGGTGGAGGCGATCGCTTCGAACTGCCGCAAGCAGGTCCAGGCGGTAAGGGAACTTTTCGAGGAGAAGATAAATAAACTGAAAAGAGGCGATGAGCTTCCACCGGGCGTCATCAAGATGGTGAAAGTCTATATCGCTGTGAAAAGAAAACTCCAGGTGGGAGACAAAATGGCCGGACGGCACGGAAACAAGGGTGTCGTTTCCCGGATTCTTCCCCCCGAGGATATGCCCTACTTTCCCGATGGGACCCCGATGGACATCGTTTTGAATCCGCTTGGCGTCCCTTCCCGTATGAACGTCGGGCAGGTGCTGGAGACTCATCTGGGCTGGGCGGCCAAAGGACTTGGCCACCAACTTGCGGAAATGCTCGAAGAGTATCTGCGCAAAGTCAAGGAGCGTGAGACAATAGATGAGAAGCTTCGACGCATATACAACAATCTTGAGTACGCCGATTTTTTCGAAAACGCTTCGGAACAGGAATTTAGAGAGCTGATTCCCGATCTCAAAGAGGGCATACATGTGGCCACTCCTGTTTTCGACGGAGCCGAAGAGGCCGAGATCAGGGGCTTTCTCAAGGAAGCCGGCGTGCCCGAAACGGGCCAGTCAATGCTCTACGACGGACGCACGGGTCTGCCTTTCGATCAGCCGGTTACCGTCGGCATTATGTATATGCTCAAACTCCATCATCTGGTCGATGACAAGATCCATGCAAGGTCCATTGGTCCCTACTCTCTTGTCACCCAGCAGCCGCTTGGCGGAAAAGCTCAGTTCGGAGGACAGCGACTGGGTGAAATGGAAGTCTGGACCATGGAAGCGTACGGCGCTGCCTTTGCGCTCCAGGAATTTCTTACCGTCAAATCTGACGACGTAGCTGGACGTACGCGAATGTACGAAAAGATTGTGAAAGGCGACAATACCCTTGAGGCCGGACTGCCGGAGTCCTTCAATGTTCTGGTAAAAGAACTGCAGGCGCTTGCTCTGGACGTCAGGCTTCTCGAAGAAGACGAAGGCAATTAAGCGGTGGTCATGGAGATAAAACATCACACATGGTGTTTTTGTTTTGACCACGCAAGGAGGTCCTTTTGAAAGAACTTTACTCTCTTTTTACCAAACCGAAAGATCCGCTGAATTTTAACGCGGTCAAAATCATGATTTCGTCTCCCGAAAGAATCCGGGAATGGTCTTACGGCGAAGTGAAAAAACCCGAGACGATAAATTACCGCACTTTCAAGCCCGAGCGAGACGGGCTTTTTTGCGCCAGGATATTCGGTCCGATCAAAGACTATGAATGCAACTGCGGCAAATACAAACGGATGAAGCACCGTGGTGTGGTTTGCGAAAAATGCGGGGTCGAGGTCATTCAGTCCAAGGTTCGCCGCGAGCGGATGGGGCACATTGAGCTGGCTTCTCCGGTAGCTCACATATGGTTCTTAAGGAGTCTTCCGAGCAAGATCGGCAACCTGCTGGACCTGACGCTTCGGGAGCTTGAGAAAGTACTTTATTTCGATTCGTATATACTGCTCGACCCTGGTGAAACGAGCCTGGAAAAGGGAGAGCTGCTTACCGAGGAACGCTATCGCCAACTGGTGCAGGAACACGGCGGACGTTTTACCGCCGGCATCGGCGCCGAAGCGATCAAGCAGTTACTCGCCAGCCTCGACCTGGAGAAACTTGCCACGGAACTGCGCGATGAAATGGTGAAGACCAACTCGGTGGCAAAGCGCAAGAAACTCGCAAAACGGCTGAAAATCATCGACGCATTCCGCGAGTCCGAAAACCGGCCGGAATGGATGATCATGGACGTCATCCCCGTTCTTCCGCCGGACCTCAGGCCCCTTGTTCCGCTCGATGGCGGAAGGTTTGCCACCAGTGATCTCAACGATCTTTACAGGCGTGTAATCAACCGGAACAACCGGCTCAAGCGCCTTCAGGAACTCAACGCTCCGGACATCATTATCCGCAATGAGAAAAGGATGCTCCAGGAAGCCGTTGACGTTCTGTTCGACAATGGGCGTCGCGGCAAAACGATAACAGGGGCGAGCAAGCGTCCCCTCAAGTCCCTGAGCGACATGCTCAAAGGAAAACAGGGAAGGTTCCGGCAAAACCTTCTTGGCAAGCGGGTTGACTACTCGGGACGCACAGTTATCGTTATTGGCCCCAATCTGAGGCTGCACCAGTGCGGGTTGCCCAAGAAAATGGCCCTAGAGCTCTTCAAGCCCTTCATCTACAACAAACTTGAAGAAAAAGGCTACGTTACCACTATAAAAGCGGCCAAGAAGATGGTCGAGCGCGAAACACCGGAGGTATGGGACACCCTCGATGAAGTGGTGCGGGAGTTCCCGGTAATGCTCAACCGCGCTCCGACCCTGCATCGGCTGGGAATCCAGGCATTCGAACCGATACTTATCGAAGGCAAGGCCATCCAACTCCATCCGCTGGTTTGCACGGCCTTCAACGCCGACTTCGACGGCGATCAGATGGCCGTTCACGTGCCGCTTTCGATCGAAGCCCAGGCCGAGGCGCGAATACTGATGATGTCCACGAACAACATTCTGAGTCCGGCTCACGGCGACCCGATCATCGTGCCCTCTCAGGACATAGTTCTTGGAATTTACTACATGACCCGGGAAAAGCCTTTCGCTAAGGGGGCCACCTCCCCATTCGAAAGCGCCGAGGAGCTGAAGCAGTCGATCTCCAGGGGTGAAATACGGGTTTACAACAGCCCCGATGAGGTACGCTCGGCTTTTGATGCTGAGGAGGCTGATCTGCATGCAGGCATCGTCGTTCGGTTCCGCATAGCGGCAGAGCAAGACGGGGTAATCGATTACGTAAGCGAAAAAGAGATCGCCCTGAAAACTGACGGAAAAAGGCCGATCTATGCGCTGACCGAAGGCAGGCCCCTTGTGTCTCGGAAAATACTGGTTCAGCCCGGGGATGAAGTGCACAAAGGTAAGGTTCTCGCCGATGAACTGGTCAGAACAACCGTCGGGCGAGTGATCCTGTCAGAGATTCTGCCGGAGGGGGTTAGTTTTTCAGCCGTAAACAAGGTGATGAACAAGAAGGCCCTTGCCCAGTTGATCGATACGTGCTACCGGACCGCCGGAGTGAAAGCTACGGTCATCCTGGCCGACAGACTCAAGGATACCGGATACCATTATGCGACCCGCTCGGGCATCTCTATTTCAATCAAAGATATGACCATTCCGTCGCGCAAGTCGGAAATCCTGCAAATTGCCTTTGACCAGGTGCAGGAGATCGAGCGGCAGTACAATGAGGGTTTGATAACGGAGGGTGAAAAATACAACAAGGCCGTCGATATCTGGGCCAAGGCGACTGAAGACGTAGCTGCCGAAATGATGAGAGAGATTGGAGCAACGGAGATAATTGGGCCCCAGGGCGAGAAAACGCGTGTCGAATCCTTCACTCCGATTTACATGATGGCGGATTCAGGGGCGCGCGGCAGCAAGGACCAGATGCGTCAGTTGGCCGGGATGCGCGGACTTATGGCCAAGCCTTCGGGCGAAATCA
>JBKQTS010000135.1:0-6431 GCA_052143075.1 Syntrophobacteraceae bacterium
GCCAACAACCTTTTCTGGCTCTACTTTTTCTGGGAAGTCACCACACTGTGTTCCTTCATGTTGATTTCGCATGACAAGACACAGATAGCCCTGGAAAATGCCGCGCGGGCACTTTGGATGAATTCCACCGGTGGAACGGCATTCATCCTGGCCATCATTTATCTTTATGCGACTCAAGGGGGTGCTTCGGCCCTTTCGGTTCAAAACATCATTGGAGGAGGCATGCATAGTGCTGCCATGCTCCTGCCCGTAGCTCTTCTTTGCTTCACCGGGTGCACCAAGGCTGCGCAAATGCCTTTCCAATCCTGGCTTCTTGGAGCAATGGTTGCGCCCACGCCGGTTTCAGCACTGCTCCATTCCAGCACTATGGTTAAAGCAGGGGTGTACCTGGTGCTCAGGCTTGCCCCCGCTTATGCCGGAACTCTAGTGAGCACGGCGGTAGCCATAGTCGGCGCTTTCACCTTTTTCGGCACCTCGGCGCTGGCAATCAGCCAGACAACAGGCAAGCGGGTGCTCGCCTACTCGACCATCGCCAACCTGGGCCTGATCATCGCCTGTGCCGGCATAAACACCCCGTTGTCAATAGCCGCAGCGATTCTGCTCATTATTTTCCACGCCATTTCCAAAGGTATGCTGTTCCTGTGCGCCGGAACTATCGAGCACCAGATCTGGAGCCGTGAGATCGAAGACATGGAGGGCCTCGCCGCCAAAGCGCCCCTTGTCACCCTCATTACCGCAGTGGGAATGCTGTCCATGTTCCTGCCTCCATTCGGGATGGTGCTTGGTAAGTGGATAGCCCTCGAAGCGGCCTACAAAGTTCCCCTGGCGGCAGTTTTCTTTGTACTGGCAAGCGCTTTGACCATCGTTTTTTGGACAAAATGGCTGGGAAGGCTTCTGCAGGTTGTACCGAAATTGGGATGGCCGCTAGAAAAGCTCTCCCCCAGCTACTCGGTTCCCCTGTGGACTTTATTTGTGGGTATCTTTGTCGTCGGTTTCGGGATCGGGCCGATTTATCATTACTTCATCGCATCAGCCACGAACGACGTCATCCTCGGTAACAACATCATCTCTTCGAGCTGGGCCAACATCGTGCTCACAGGCTCTTCAACCGTGCAGGCAGGGGCTGCGGTCCTGGGCTCTTTCCCCGTGTGGGTGCTCTACCTGGTATTGGGTGTTGCCTTGTTGCTGCCCATGTTGTTCTTCGGATTGAAGCCCACCCAGTTGCGGCCGGTCTATCTGTGCGGCGAGCAAACAGGCGGCGCCGATACGGATGAATGGTGCGCTGAAGCCGATATCAAGACGCACTTCATATTGGGCGGCTA
Source organism: Syntrophobacteraceae bacterium (assembly GCA_052143075.1). Taxonomy (GTDB): domain Bacteria; phylum Desulfobacterota; class Syntrophobacteria; order Syntrophobacterales; family Syntrophobacteraceae; genus SbD1. Next base: position 1,323 of record JBKQTS010000135.1, read on the forward strand.
CTACTTCCAGGGGACACTCGGCGAAAAAGCTTTGAATCCCTGGCTGAATACCGTAGCCATTTTGCTTCTGGCCATCATGATTGCATGCGGGGTGATCTCGAAATGAATCAGCTCACAATAGTCATCGCGACAATAGTTCTTGCTCCCGTTGTTGGCGGCCTGCTTTTCGGGATCGACCGAAGGATTACTGCAAGGCTACAAGGCCGATTCGGTCCCCCCATCCTGCAACCTTTCTATGATTTCTTCAAGCTCATGGGCAAAGAGAGCATAGCGGTGAGCAAAATGCAGTTCGTGTGGATCTACGCGTATCTGGTTTTGATGATCGCGAGCCTGCTTTGTCTCATTCTGCAGTCGGATTGTCTCGTGCTCGTCTTCCTGCTGGGATTTGCCGGTGTTTCACTGGTTCTGGGCGGGTTCAGCACCAAGTCGCCTTACTCGCATTTCGGGGCCAACAGGGAGCTGCTTCAGATATTGGCTTACGAACCGGTGCTCCTGCTTCTGGCAATAGGGATTTATGCGCAAAACGGGACCTTTCTCATAAGCACGATCGTGAGCAACCAGCAGCCGCTGCTCCTGTCTCTGTGGCCTTTGTTCATCGCGGTCCTGTATGTCCTGACCATAAAGATGCGCAAATCTCCGTTTGATATTTCCACCTCGCACCACGCACACCAGGAGATCGTGAAGGGGATTACCACCGAGTATTCCGGTCCTTTTTTGGCTCTCTATCATTTGGCGGAATGGTATGAAATCGTGCTGGTGCTGGGCATAGTAGCCCTGTTCTGGGCCAATCCCATTTGGATAGGCTTATTGATAGCGTTTGCCGCATTCCTGCTGGAACTTGTGGTCGATAACATTGCGGCGAGAATGACGGCACGGTGGATGGTGCGTCTGAGCTGGTCGGTTGGATTGATTCTGGGAATCCTCAATATTGCTTATCTCTATATCATGAAGGGAGTATTTTAAGACAAATGGGTTTGATAAAAAAATCTCGAGTGAAATCGCCCTGGATCATGCACTTCGATAACAGCTCGTGTAATGGCTGTGACATCGAGGTGCTCGCCTGTCTGACTCCTCTCTATGACGTGGAACGCTTCGGCATCGTCAATATGGGCAACCCGAAGCATGCCGATGTTCTGCTGATCACCGGACCCGTGAACAGGCGCACGGCGCGCGTGCTCAGGAATCTCTATGAGCAGGTACCCAACCCCAAAATGGTAATTGCCGTTGGGACCTGTGCCTCTTCGGGCGGGGTGTTCCATAACTGCTATAACGTCCTCGGAGGCGTTGACAAAGTGATACCCGTAGACGTGTACATTCCGGGCTGCGCAGCGCGTCCGGAAGCGATTATCGATGGAGTTGTGATGGCGCTCCAGAGCCTGACCGAAAAGCGCCATCTTTGGGTGACATGCCCTCATTGCAATTCAGAACACGAGGTAACCGACCAGCGATGGAGAATCTAATAAAAATAGACAAGAGCGAAATAGTGAGCGAAGGCAAGAAATTGCTTGATGCCGGAGGCAAGTTTGTTACCGCCGTATGTAATGATCTGGATACAGAGATGGAGGTGACTTATTTCTTCAGCTCAAACAGAGGCATAGACATGAAGGGCCTGCGGTGTACGGTCGCCAAAGGTGAAGAAGTCCCCAGTTTGACGGGCGAAACTCTTTCCGTGGTTCTGATTGAAAACGAACTGCAGGAACTGTTCGGCTTGAAGGTGAAAGGCATCGCCATCGATTACGGCGGACACATGCTTTTAGCTCACGACAGTCCCACCACGCCTATGTTGAAAGAAAAAAAGGCTGAGCCGAAAGGAGAGGAAAACTAATGGCTACACGCACTGTAGTCCCCTTTGGCCCCCAGCATCCGGTGCTTCCCGAACCCATACAGTTGCGGCTCACCTATGAAGACGAGAAGGTGGTGGAGGTTACCCCGGTTATCGGCTACGGCCATAGAGGCATAGAAAAGGCCTGCGAATTAAATGAATATGCCAAAAACATTTACCTGTGTGAGCGCGTTTGCGGAATCTGCAGCTATCAGCACAGCGCAACCGTGGTTGAGGCAATGGAAAGATTGTGGCCGCTCGAATTGACTCCCAGGATCGATTACCTGCGCACCATCTGGTCTGAGATGGCCCGTACCCACAGCCACCTGCTCTGGCTTGGATTGCTGGCCGATGCTTTCGGTTTCGAGAGTATGTTCATGCAGTTCTGGCGCATAAGGGAAAAAGTGCTCGATCTTCTTGAACAGACTACCGGGCACAGGGTTATCCAGTCCGTCAACATCGTTGGCGGCGTGCGGCGAAATATCGATGAACAGCAGAAGAGGATGATTGTCAATGTTCTTGCGGATGTCCGAAAAGAAAGCAAATCTTTAATAAAGGCGCTTATAGGCGACTACACGGTCAAAAAAAGGACTGTCGGGATAGGGATCATCACCAAAGAGCAGGCCGTTTCACTTGGCTGCGTCGGCCCAACGCTCAGGGCAAGCGGGGTATCCGAAGATGTCCGCTTGACTAAATACCATGCATACGGGGAATTGAATTTCGAACCGATAGTGGAAAGCGAGGGAGACTGTTATGCACGCGCAGCGGTCCGAGCCAGGGAACTCATCCAGGCAATCGATCTGCAGTTGGAGGCCCTGTCAAAATTGCCCGAAGGTGAAATAGCTGTGAAGGTAAAAGGCAATCCTCCGGCAAATGAAGCGGTAATGCGCACGGAAGCCCCACGGGGAGAGCTCTTTTACTATGCAAAAGGAAACGGCACCCGCAAACTGGAACGCATGAAGATACGCACCCCGACCTTTGCCAACCTTCCAGCGGTCCTGGTCCTGTTGCCGGGCTGTCAGTTGGCGGACGTGCCGGTTAATGTCCTCTCCATCGATCCATGCATCTCTTGTACGGAGAGATAAGAAACCAAAAGGAGCATATGAACCAATGCCTGTGATGTTACCCACAGTCCTGAGGAATCTGTTGGACGGTCCGGCAACGAGGCTCTACCCGATCCAGGTGCGAGACTCTTTCCAAAATGCCAGGGGCCACATTGTCTTTAATGATGACAAGTGTACGCTTTGTAGTGTGTGCGCTCTACGATGTCCCGCCGATGCGATCTCCATCGATAAGGAAAACAGGACGCTGAGCTTTCATCCCGCCCGGTGCATAGTGTGCGAAGTCTGCGTCCTTGGCTGTCCAAGCGATGCAATCACCTTGATGAGCAAATGGCGAACTCCTTTCGCCAGAAAGCCGCTGGAGGTTCATGAGGCGCGAGGCAAAAAGCCTCGTACGCCAATGTAGTGTTGCGTCCCACTCGTCACCCCGGCTCCCGGATGTCTTGAATCCGGGAGCCGGGGTACAGTGGATTTCTCGAGATGAAAAGGACATCCGGATTCCGGCCCGCGAGACATTCTCCTGCGCCGGAATGACGAGTGAAAGATCTCAGTCATTAAGTTAGCGCTTGCGGGACCAAAGCCCAACATAGCTTGTCACCGGCGATATGGAACTGCATTAAAACCGGCTGTCTGAAAGTGATGAACCATAATTTTCCTGTTCGGGTGATTACTTCGAGCAAAAATATCCAAGCTCCCATGCAGTCCAGTCAACCACCTGTGAGCCATCCAGAAGAGCAATAACCATATCAGAGTCTTCAAGGTTTCGTATTAAATCTCCTGCCTTGTATGTAACCAATTTATAGACAATTGACAAAGGCCGCTATCGACTTTAGTTTGCGTTTGAGGATTTTTAATGCAAACTCAGTTAATTGTAGCATTTTAAAGAATGACTATCTGAACTTTCAGGAGATAAAAATGAACAATAAACTGATTCTTGGATTGGCTTTGGCGGTAGTGTTAGTCAGCGGTTGCTTTTTTGGCGCACAGGCGTGCGAATTTGGCTTCAACGGGTGTATGCCTCTCTTTTACCCTTCTTCTTGCGGCGCAAATTGCGCCTCAAAAGATATGGACAAAAACACGCTGACCAGGCAGGAGAGTCCAGCGACAACTCAAGAGCCGTCTAAGTACGACACTGACGCGAATAAAGTTATTTCGAACGACTTCGGGCGGGGCAAAGCAACAAATCCAGGTGATTATTAATCACCTTTGATATTCTCATTTGGCGCATCTTTGGGCCTCTCGAGACGGCTCGTTTTCTAACCGCCGGAGATGGTAACTTTAATCGCCGCCCTCGATAACCGGCTTCAAGAGTTTACAGGAAGGCGATCACGTTCGTAGAATTCGTCGTTGAGCAGGGAGCAAAAGGCCGGACATTCAGAAAATCGGTTTGTGTGCATCCATGCCCGGGGTGGCGTCCCACGAGGCGCGGGACTGACCCGGGGCTGACTTAATAAGCCCCTTTGTTTTAGGCAATCCCCCTTCGGGGCAGGAAAATCCAGACATTAGGTACTCATTTGCCGGATGAACCATAATTTTCTGCCCTGGTGATTTCTTCGCGTAACAATAGCCGATCTCCCATGCAGTCCCGTCATCCACCTGAGAGCCATCGATGAGAGCGATTACAAGGTCGGCACCATCCAGATGAGATTTACAGCGGGAGAAGATTTCGAATTTGGCTTTTGGGCCCAGATGGTCGATCTTCCCGTACAAATTGATTCCCCCGGAGGAGAACAAGGTTTAAAAATGCGAATGTGTATCTAATAATTTATATATGTCCAATATTACAATTGATAACTGGCATATTGGGTAAATTTAAGCCCAATTCCTCCCCCCCATTTTAACCCTTGACTCTTTCATGATCCTATAGTGATATATGGTTCATTAATCAAAGTTTAATTATCTAAACACTTCCCGCTAGCCTGGCAACTGTTTGCACCAAAATGCCTGGTTTTTCTTCATTTTTCGCCGGAGCGGGTTGTGGATGACAATCCGCGTCCATCCGGGAAAAAACACGCTGATATACAATGGCAGTTTCCGATTAGAGTTGGGGCATTCCCACGGCTGCCCGATGTAATCGAGTTTGCGGAGCTATGTGCAAGGCAGTGAGCCATAATGGGTGACTGAAAAAAATGATCTGCCCCTTTTAAACGTGGGTTAATCTGGAAACTGAACACAACCAGAACAGAGCCACAAAAAAGGAGGCAGATCATGGAAAAGTTTATCACG
>JBKQTS010000136.1:0-28937 GCA_052143075.1 Syntrophobacteraceae bacterium
CCCTTTGCTTGTCACCAACTGCGCGCATGCAGCTTGCCCTCCCTTTGACGAATTTGCGACACAATATCATATGGTTGGAGTGAACGCAGTATAATTTTCACGCATGCTCACGCATAATCCAGGTTAATATCAAGTTACTTAGAAAATGCCATTTTCATGCTTCGCGGGTGAGGCGAGCATCATGAAAAATTGCGTTCAAGAGCGACAAATAACCCCGAACTGAGCGGGGAAAGTTTCCCCTCGATCTCCAGGCTCCGCCAGGCGCACGCGCGGTCGCGCGAGGCCGAGCGCAACATTGAGCCGCACAGCGGCGAGGGGGTGTGGGGGGCACAGCTTCCCACGCCCTTGACCTGATGCTTTCTTGAACGCATTTGGTATAAAGTATCCGTTCCGGAGTGGGGATAGCAACGGATAGGGACCGCTAATCATTTTTATGACCGATGGAATCATATAGCAAGCACACTTGCAGCTTTGGCCATATGAGTTTAGAGTACGGAAGCCGGGTATCGGAGGCAGGCGGCCTGTCCGCCTCGGGATATCCGGTCTATACGAGGAGGCCGAATGCCGGCGGATATTGTTGAGTTCAGGGAAAGAAGGTTCGGAAAGCTCAAGCCTGCTCAGCTTGCGCGGGAACTGATGAGCGTTCCCGCAAAGAGACGGTTGAAGCTGATTGTCGAAAGACCCGATGCGCAAGCGGTGGTTGCCGCACTGGATGTAAACGACTTTTTCCACACCGTGCAGGAAATCGGCCCGGACGATTCTTTGCCGCTTCTTGCCCTGGCCAGCCACGAGCAGATGAACCATCTCTTCGATATCGAGTGGTGGCGCAAGGACACCGTGGAAGCCGCAAAAGCCCTGACCTGGATCGAGCGGCTCTCGAGAGCCGGCGGGTCCAAACTGCTCGAATGGCTCTCCAATGTGGATTACGAGCTGCTGGTAACTCTTTTTAAACGATGGATCGTGCTCGACGTCGCTCCCGAGGATATCGACCTGGTCGAGGCGACCGAATCACTGCCGCCGAACACGATCGACGACGTCTATTATTGGGAATCGAGATATCCACAGTACGATGACCTTATAACCCATCTGCTCACCACGATTTTTGAAACAAACTACGGTTTTTTCAAGGAGCTGATGAACAGCGTGCTTTATACGTCCACCCCGGAAGTGGAGGAAAGCGCCCTCCATTTTCATCGCGCGAGGCTGGAGGATCACGCCATTCCCGATTTTTACGATGCGCTGGAAATCTACAGGTCAATCGGGGCTGAGGAATTTGCGCTGAAAAAGGTGTCGCGAAAAGCAGATGAGGATCAACCAGTTCCTTCTTTCGCCCTGGCCCTTCTTTCCGAGGGCAACCTGTTTGCCCGGGCCGCACGCCGGATAGAGGACCCGGATCTAATTGAAATCCTCCATCTCGAGATGGCCGCTCTTGCAAACAAGGTGATCGTTGCCGACCAGCTTTCGCCGGATAATGCCGAAGCCCTGCGGCGGGCAGTCGAAAAGGCCCTGGCCTACGTCAACCTGGGGCTGGAGCTGCGGTCCGGAGCTAATATCGAAAAGGCTGCGCAAATCCTCAACGACAACTTCCTGGAGCATCTTTTCAGATTCGCACAGGCCGAGGTCGCCAAGATCAGGGGACGGCTTCAGTCGATAGTTCAAAGCGGCTGGCTGCGCCAATGCGCGGCAGGCTTAAAGTGTCTCGACCCGGAATGGTTCGATGCCGCTGAGGAACTTTTGGCGAGGACACCCGGGATATTGAAGAGCAGACCTGACGAGAGTGCTCCAGGCGCACCCCCTGCATTCGATTTCTTCAGGACCCCTCAGGACCTCGCCAGAGGCGGTCATATCGTGGACACGATCACCTGCGCCGGGGACCTCTATCAGTTACTTAGCGCTCATACCAGGGAGCCGGGGCAAAGACTGTGGACCGAGGGGATGGTGCAGGCCCCGGAAGATATTACCCTGGGGGTGATGGTGCTGACGGCGGCGGCGAACTCCCTGATTTCTGGCAAATGGAGCATTGCGCCTCTTTCCCGTGCGGCCTGGCCGGAAGTATTCCCGCTTCTTCATCCTTCCGCAATCGACAGGGCGGTAATGGACTGGATTGACCGGTCCGTGGCAGACAAAGAAAGAAAATCTTTTGCGCAGGCTTACCTCACCCCCATTTTGCGGGACTATGATTTGGAAATGCGCCCGTTTTCAGGGCGAAACCCGCCGCAGATGCAACTGGTAAAATTCTTCATGTTCAATGAGTAATACGGAGTTGAGTTCAAGATTGAACTGACTAAAAGAGCGGGGGACTTTCCCCCGCGCCCCCGGGATTTCTGCCACACGCGCAAGCGCGTGAGGCAGAGCGCGGCACCTCGCGGGGCGTGGAGATCGGCGCAGCGTTCCCCCCCCCCCGCACTCCGCAGGATATCGGCCACGCGCGGTCGCGCGAGGCCGAGCGCTCGGCGCTGTCGGCGGCAAGCCACCGCGCATGCGCGGGGCCGCCGCCGCAGCGCCACCATATCTCGACGCTCCGCGAGGCGGAAGGGGGTGTGGGGGGCAAAGCTCCCCGCGCCCTTGACTTGATGCTTTCTTGAACGCAACTCGGTATAACATCTTGCCTCTCTGTGTGCTCCCCACGACGGTTTCCCCCCTTTTCTAAAGGGGGGCGGGGGGGATTTTAATTTGCCGCAGTGGACGATTTTAAACTTTTGCGCCCGAATTCGAGGCATTCTGCAGAGCCCTGAAGCCTTTTATCCATTTCATGCCGCTGCGGTCTCTTCCCATAACCAGGTCGGCAGCTCGCAATGCCACTGTTTCATGCGTTTTCAGAGGATTGCAGATCGGACAGCTCAAGCCGGCCTCAACCGACATGGCCATGAAGAAGGCGGTCAGATTTTCACGGTCCGGCATGCCGAATGAAATGTTGCTGGCTCCCATGGTGATATTTACGCCGAATTTTTCCACGATCATGCGGATGGCGTCCAAAACCATTTTCCCGGCCCGCCATTCCGTCCCAAGCGTCAGAACCAAAGGATCGATGACTATATCTTCGTCCGGTATGCCCAACCTGCCGGCTTCTTCAATAATGGTTGCAGCATACTGGAATCTTTGTTCGGCAGTCTTTGGAATCCCGGCGTCACCGCTGCAAAGTCCTATCACGGAGCATCCGTATTCTTTTATCAGCGGAAGGACTTCCTTGAGGCGCTTTGTTTCAGCGCTGACCGAATTAACCATGGGCCGGGCGCCGTCTTTACAGTAGTGCCTCAGGGCAGCTTCGAGCGTTGCGGTCTTGGGAGAGTCGATGCACAACGGGAAGTCATCGGTCACCTCCCTTACTTCCTCGATTATCCGGATCATCAGGGCGGGTTCGTCCGCACCGGGCAGACCCGCATTGACATCCAATACGGCGGCGCCTGCGGCGACCTGTGCAGCGGCATCCCTGCGCACCAGGTCGAATTTCCCTTCTCTCAGTTCGGCCTGAAGCACTTTCCGGCCGGTCGGATTGATGCGCTCTCCAATGATTGCAACGCCGGTATCACGAGAAATGCGTGCCTCTTTTTTTGAAGATTTCACCACTGTTGTCAGGTTATTGGACATTACCGTTCCTCGCTTTCCTCAATGGCTTGCAGCGTGAGGCGGTGGGCGGCAGGGCCGCAGCCAGATTTGCCGCTACCTTCGGTGGCGGCACACGCAGGGTCTCGACGCTCCGCCCGTTCAGCAGGCTCAGGGCAAGCTCGGGGGTACATAGGTACGCCTCCGCGCTAAAATCCCGCTTGCCCCCAATACTGTTCATTTAAGCCAAACAATGCGGGCGGGCATAAAGCCCGCCCCTACAGCAAGCCGTTGTGTAGCACCGTCGGGGCGGGCGGGACCTCGGCTGAAACACAGATCATCCTGCCCCTTGGATGAAGTCTGCCGCTTTGGGGGTATAGCCTTCTACCAATCTTTGAGTCCCCACTTCTGCGCCAGGCCCATGGATGCAGCGGAGGAATCGGCGCCGACCTCTTTTGCCTTCGCAGGTGCATCCTTCTCGAGAATCTGGAAGGTCCCGGGCAACAACACAAACAGACCGTGATCGTTCACTACCGGAAATCCATTTTCTACCCAACCCCTGAAACCGTCGGTGATATTTATAATCTTGCCGGAATAGCCCATATCCAGCATGAACTTCTTGACCATAGCGCCGCGGCTTCCACCGTTGCCCGGGTCCCCGCCCTTGCACATCAGGTAGTAAGTAATCGTCGGGTCCGGCGCCTTGCCGGGAAGCTGCCAGTATGCAAGACCCGTATCAACCCGGATTGCGCCGGGCACGCGCGCCTGTGCATACTCGGACTCCTGACGAACATCCAGGAGCTTGATTTTTGGGTCTTTATACGCTTCCTGCTCGATCCACAACTTGTAGAAATCTTGCGATGAAATACCTATGCCGTACTGGAGCATCCATGCTCTGTGCTGACGCTGACCGTTGCGATAGAGCTGCTCCGGAGTAAGGTTAGTCCCCTCAAAACGTGGCTCGATCTCTTTTTTGATCACATAACGCGGCGGCCTGCCCATTTTATTGAGCTCTTCCTGGGTCCAGGGCTTCTTTGCAAAGTCCTTGAGCTCTTTTTCCGACCAGTCCTTGCTGGGTCCTTCAGCCAACGCCAAAGAGGCGACAAAAGCAAACGCCACGAAAAGGGAAACTGCCAAGACGTCCAATCTGCTTTTAGCTCTCACGAATGCTCCTTTCTGATATTGACCGGTTGTTTTCGATATAAATATTTTGTCCGTTGAATTGAAGGCAAGAACAAATCCGGCGCGCTGCTATTCACTCTGTTGTTTTCGCCCGGAAATACACTTACATAAGCGGCCTTTAAACTCTGTCAGGGTGAGTCTGATTTTTTTATAGGATTTCCTCTTAATATGGAGTAGGTGTTTGTCCTACAATTGCACAGCTTGAATCGCCTGCGAGGTTTCCCCTGGCAGAATTGATTCCGGAGCACGGCTTTCAAACCGGCGCGAAATAAACGCACCTGTAAATTCCAAGGACCGATTATGGCTCAAACTCGATGGCGCTTATGCACTCAGCTCCCTAAACGGGCAAATCCCGCTCAGTGCTCAATAGCCGCGCTCTGCCCCATCTGCGCAGTGTTATTGCTTATGGCTGCCTGCTCCACGGCAGGTGGTCTGCTTAAGCCTCCCTCCGCGCGGCCCAATCCCGTGGAGTTTCATGTCGGAGACGTGGTCGAGACTGCCACAGGCAAGGTGATCGGCTTCGACGAGCTTATAGCTAAACTTTCCGATGCAGCCATCGTTTACGTCGGCGAAATGCACACGAGCGAGCAAGATCACAAGGTTCAGCTCGAGGTCCTGAAGAAACTCTCTCAGGGGGGACGATGCGTCGAGCTGGCAATGGAGATGTTTCCGGCAGAGGCGCAACCGGTTCTGGACCGTTATCTGAGTGGGCAAATGAACGAGGAGGACTTTCTTAAAGAGGTCCGATGGCAGGACGTCTGGGGATTTCCCTATTCTCTCTATCGGGGCCTTATCGACTGGCAGAAAGAAAAGCACATGCCCGTTCTCGGCCTGAACGCCCCGATTGAGGTGGTGAGAAAGATAGGCCGCAACGGCCTCGATTCGCTCACCCCTGATGAACGCTCCCGGGTGGCCCGCGAATTTCATCTCGACGATCCCGGCAACCGGCTCCGGATCCGCAAAGAGTACACAGCGCACGAAAAGGATGCGATCAAGGATTTCGAATCCTTTTTCGAAGCGCAGCTAGCCTGGGAGGAGACAATGGCTCAAACCCTTGCGGAACGCCTGGAGCACACAGCAGGGAAATGCAAAATCGTAGTCGCTATCGGGCAAGGCCATATAAACGGCCGCCTCGGGGTCCCGTATCTCGCCCGCCTCCGAAAGCCGCACGAGTACAGGACGATAGCCCCGGTCCCAATAGATTATCCATTCAGCACACTCGACCCGAACCTGGCCGACTACGTCGTCATAACAGACAAATCCGAACAGTTCCATCGGCCCCGGCTCGGAGTTACAATCCAGCCGGCGGCATCGGGCCGGGGGGTTGAAATTCTCGGCATTTTACCCGGCGCCCCCGCAGCCGAAAGCGATTTGCGCAAAGGAGACATTATCCTCTCGGTCAACGGCTCGCCCGTAAAAACCGTCGAGGAAGTTCAGCAGGCGCTGGGTCAGAGCGGTCCCGATTGCAAAATCCTCATTGAGCGCGATAAGAAAAAGATGACGATTCCTGTGATTCTTCGACAGTAATTTCTTTTCGCAACAGCTCTTCATGTCCCCCTGGTACACCCTGAAACCATGGAAAGAGGCGGGACTCCCACTCTCGTCATTCCGGCAGCGTTTTTGGGCCGGAATCCAGTGACTTTTCAAGACAGAACTTTTCGAAGCAGCTTTTCACGCCCCTTCGGGACACCCTGAAACCATGGAAAGAGGCGGGACTCCCACTCTCGTCATTCCGGCAGCGTTTTTGGGCCGGAATCCAGTGTCTTTTCGAGACGGTGTCCTCAGGACAACGAAATAGCGCGGTTTTTATCCGTGTCCATCCGTGTCTCATTTGTCCCTTAATTCTTGTTTACCGCAAACCCTTGTGATATAAGCATTCGCAAAAATGGGCTGGCGTAGCTCAATGGCAGAGCAGCTGATTTGTAATCAGCAGGTTGGGGGTTCGACTCCCTTCGCCAGCTTTGCTAAAACCTTGCTGGAAGCTGATTTGGGGATTTGAGGCGGGTAATTGTCGGTGTCACTTTGGTGTCACCCCTTAGTTGGGTGACACTTTTTTTTGGCGCCCTGGTGTCACCTCTGGCCGCTGTGAAAATAGACTTCACGAGTGCCGAATTCGGGCGGAAATACCTCATAAAAGCCTTATTTGTGGAAATTTGGCTGGAGGCTTTTATATCATCACTGGTGAACTCTTCCTGTAGTGCGGTAACTGAACTGTGCTTTGTGCCCGGGTATAACGCTACTCCATGGACACCGAGCTCAGCACACGCTCTAATCCACCAGCGATAGATCATGTTGTGGTGGAAGCGGTCTCCCGGCTTCACATGAGTTGGGCCTCTATGTTCGGCAATGTGCCGGAAAAAATATTGTTCCGGAAAACCTGGGGTCAAGGACTCGACAAGGGCAATGTCCTCGGGAAGTAAGTCTATGATCTTGCCCTGTTTATTCTTGTCATTTTCGGGCTGTACGAAAATAACCCGGGCCCTTGTGTTGATGTGCTTTTCCTTCAATGAAAGCATCTCTCCCGGACGGATTGAAAAATAAGTTGAAAGCCACTTGATGCAAACCCATATCCTGGGGTTGTAGTCCCATGTCATTTCTTTCAGCTTATCAAGGATTTCGAGTTGAGTGTCTTTGTCCACCAGGTCCCTAAAGGCCATCACCACGTTCGGGACCACCGGGAATTTCGGGATTTGTTCAAACGTAATGAAACCGCTGTCGCGCAGCCAGGAAAAGAAATCATGGAGAATCGATCGAGCATTGGACCGTGACTTGGAACTAAGATGCTCCAAATTCAGGGTAAGAAAGCGCTGAACATCGTTGAACTTGATTGTTCGTACATTTTGGTTTCCCCATGCCGAGATTGCATAATCCGCATATCTCCGCAACGGCCTGAAAGAATCGTGTTTAAGCTCCTTGCGTTTGATCTCAAGCCATTGCTCCATCAGGTTTTGAAATCCGAGCGGAGCATCAGCCCTGTAATCCCGGTAATCATAGGTCCCTTCCTCAATTTTAAACCGGAGCCCGTCAAGAAACCTCCTTGCGAATTTGTAACTTTCTTCGCCTCTTTTGCAAGTGAACTGCTTTTGAGTGAGTTTTTGGCCATACTTGAGCCGAACCCGGAGCTTCCGCGCGATCTGATCGGGATGTTCCGGGCAGGCAACCGCAGTGAAACCATTGTCCTCCATTCTACTCCTGCAGATGGGGCATCTTTCCCCTGTAGTAATGCTTCCCAACATACAAAGCCTCCCTTCTTCTGTTGTCCGGACAGAAGGGATAATAAGAGAGGTGTATGTCGGGAAGCAAGAGTTCATTTCTCTAAAAAATCCCCATTGGCTTTTTGCGCTTTGTTGGACATCTCGAAGCGCTTTTGAATTTCCGCCAGGTACTTTTCAAGGAGACTAAAAACAACATATTCGCCACCTGCCCTGGACCCAGCCCACACGAACGGGATCCGATACCGGACCTGGAAAGCGAAGATGGATTGCAGGGCGGCATGGGATTTCATTTCTGACCGATACCGGCCCTTGCTCACATCATCAAGCGAGCCTTCGATCACTACGGCCGCCAAGTCATAGAAGCGAAGCTTGGCAAGTTCCCGCTCGAAACGTTCTCGGTTGCCGTTCATCAAGCATGAAATCAAGTCGTTGAGTTCTTTCCGTTCTATGGCAATGCGGTCCTCGAAGCCGGCTAAACTGTAGTCGCCTACGGGTAGCGCAGCTCGCTCGACCTCTACGCCGGGGAAGCGCGAAAAGCTGAACGGAAGTTGTTCCCTGGTGTCGATCAGGAGACGCATGCGGCCCCCTTGGTTCTCTCCCTGAACTCGGGACAATCAACTTCCAGGTTTGGGAATCTTGATCGGTCCTCATCCGGTGGAGTTCCGAGACAATGCCCTTGAAAGCTTGGATTTGAACGATTTGGCTGGAAATTGGCACATTCTGAACAGGTGACACATGCAGACTTGCAGACCGATGCAGACCCATTTTTCAGGTTATTTTCTCGAATAATTTTTTCTATAGGAAAAACCCCTAAAATAGGGTCTGCATCGGTCTGCAAGTCTGCATGTAATTTAAGGCCAATTCCTTGGAAACCCTTATCTGCTCTATGCCCAATGCGTGTTCTCTTTAATCCACGCTCTTCCAATGCAGACCCAAACATTCTGACCTTGAGTGGTTCTTCTTTATTTTCGTCACACCATTTTTGATATTGCTCATAAAGATCGGCTGCCTTGACCTTCGCAAGAGGATTGAGAATGCAGTAATCCGAAATAAACCCGCCGATGATATCAGAATCAGCCCGGTAATCATCAGTTGCCCGTTCAATCTCTTGCGGCTTCTCAAGTCCTTCCCGCTGCCAAAGCAAACAGCCGTCTACAGCCCACTTCAGAATTCCGGGCCATTCCTGGCGGAGCCGTTCAAGCATGATTGTCCAGGGTATCTGCTCAATTTTTGGAATGATGACTTCAAACGGGACAAGATGAATCCTGTTCCAGATCGCATTATCGGCCCCGCGGATTATTGGCCTGTGATTTGTGGAAAGTAGGATTTTGAATTCTGGGGTGAACTGAAACCACTCCTGATGGAGAAAACGGGCGGGCACCTTATCACCACCTGTGAGTTTTTTTACTTGAGATTCGGCAAGTTTTTGGCCTCTTTCTCCTTCTGAAGCGGTAACAAGTCGCGCGCCCTTGAGCCTGGCTATGTCGTTTGGGATTCCCTCATTGTGTTTTATCATGAGGGTTTCGACGGGGGTTTCCTGAGCATAATCTCCAAGCATCCCGCCGATAGTTGTAGTGAAAATGGTTTTCCCGTTGTCCCCGATACCATAGAGGACAGGGAGGCATTTCTCCCTTGTATCTCCGGTGAGACAGTATCCAATGAGCTTTTGAAGGTAGGCAATCAGCCCTTTGCTGCCAGCCATTATGCGATTCAGGAAACTAAACCATTCAGAACATGTAGCTTGCGGATCGTAAATGACAGGGGCGAGCTTCGTGATAAGATCCTGGCGCCGCTGTGGCCGGAGCTCGCCTGTTCTTAAGTCGAGAGTCCCGTTCAGGATATTTAGAAGCCAATGATTTGAATCGAGGTTAGGTCCTACTATTGCAAGATTCTGCTCGGTTTGGGCAAGAGATAGCATTGCCTGGAGCCGTCCTGAGGATTCACAAGCTCGAGCATGCTTTGATACTGCCTTCCGCTTTTCGTCGTCCACAATTTGAGAAGCTTCAGCATATATTCCCCGGACGGTTTCTTTTGCGAATTGGTAAATTCGTGTCGTTTCGTCTATCGCCCAGCGCCTTCCATCCCAAATGAGCCATTTACCCCAAGTATGACAAAAGCGGACCTCTCCGCTTTGTTGGCTTGCGAATCTCTCAGCGTTTCCGAAGTCAGTCAGGGGGTAGCTTTTATTTCCCACGGCCCTTAAGGGCGGCTCATTCAAATATCCATGTTCCCATTCAATAGGTGGAGACTCGCCATTGACGGGTCTGGGTTTGGGCGGCTTATAGATTTCTTTGCAGCCCGCAATGGCCTTGTTCAATGTATCGTTTCGGTAATCTTCTCAGTCCCACTTCTTACGATACAGTCCGGATCGTCGAAAAACCTGGTCCATGCGCTCTTTGTCCCTGCCGAACCAGAAAGCCAATTTGCAGCATAGCGCCAGGTCCGCCTCAGAATGCGAAGCATATTCAGCTTTGTCCGAATTTCCAGACCATAATTGAGAGAATTTGGTGCCGTCTTTGGCCTCTCTCGCCCGGCGCAATAGCTCTTCATCATCCAGGTCCAGGGGTTCAACCGGCAAAGCGGGATGGAAATCATCACTTTTTTGCTCGGGTTCGAACACTTCCTGCAGAAGCTGGTCAAGCTCAGCCTGTCTCTCTGGTATCACTTCCGTTGCCATTGAATAAGTTTCCTGTGAAAGTGAAGAATCGCTCACGATCGTAGACTTCGATCTTTCCTTTCCTGCAGCGGCTAAAACCGGCAGGTTTCCGCCCTTTGACTATGATATGGAGGCCTTTGCCGCTCGGCGTTATCTCGGTGTAGGATTGGAGCAGGTCAACCCATCGCCGCGCCCATGACTCCAGTTCGCCGGTATCCGGGTTTATGCAGGAATCCAGATCGATACCTGTGTAAGGGTCTGATTCGCTGAACACAAACCCAATACCGTCGAGACCGTAGGTTTTCGTTGCAATGAGCGCTTCCTGAATGGTCGACCAGGTGTCGGGGTCTGTGCTGCTCGCATTCATGCCGGTCTTGGGGTCCTTGGGTATTTTCGTGAGTTTCCCCTCCCGGGTCTCATATTTCCATCCCAGCCATTGATTTAGGTGCTTGAGTTCGTCGGGGATATTTCCCACTTTCAAATCAATTGCTGTCATGATTTATCCTGGGCCGGAACGCAAAGAGCCTCTGGAGCCAATCCCAAGAGTTTCGATTCATGATTTTTGCGAGTCCTTCCTCCATTAACGCTTG
The DNA here is from genome assembly GCA_052143075.1 of Syntrophobacteraceae bacterium. Taxonomy (GTDB): domain Bacteria; phylum Desulfobacterota; class Syntrophobacteria; order Syntrophobacterales; family Syntrophobacteraceae; genus SbD1. The sequence continues at coordinate 11,187 of JBKQTS010000136.1, forward strand.
CTCTCGGTCGGAATCGGCGAGAATGAAAATGGCTTTTAGCCGGGAAGTCTTCGCGTCGAACAAAACTCCTATTTTGCAGGATTTTTATGATACCATAATCGAACTCGTAAATGAGATCAACAAGAAAAGTTGACTTCATAGGAATAATCATGTATGGTACCGTAAAAAGTTGAGGCACCAGGGAACCGCCGTCCGCGCCGATACTTGAGAAATCATTGAAAGGGGTCCAGAAATGGGTAGGCCAAAAATAAGAAAAGACGAAGTGAGCAGCGCAATTCGAATGGACAGCCAAAAACGCGCTGAACTGAATGCCGCTTCCGAAGAGCGGGGAATCAGTTCAAATGCATATTTACTTGAGGCTCTCGATCTGAGGCTTTCATTTTCCGGCGAGCTTTGGAGAATTTTCGAAACTCTTGCAGAATCAACAGGAATTAAGGTCGAACATCTTATTGTAAATTCTCTTCTCGACCATTTCTCCCATCAAAAAGCGTACTTGGACGTATTTGGAAGACTGCCGCCAAAATGGAACCGGTTTGTGAAATGGGCTCCTGATGGCAAGCTGATTTTACGCGGAGAGCTTTGGAATCTCCTCTATGAGGAGCACAAAATGGTTCTTGACGAATTCAAAAACAGGTTGCGCGATAGTGTGGAAAACGAAAAGCCTTTTGAAATGACCCCTGAGGAACTTTCGGAGATGTCTCGCGGAGGCGAATTTTGGAACAGAGAGCAGTCGAACCGCCGAAATCAGCAGCCTTCGTAAACATCTGGAATTTTTTGGAGTCAATGTCCATTATGGAGCCTTTTAGCCTGTATATTCTCGGAACTTGGCGAGAAAGGTTCGATGGAGCAACTTGCAGCGACAGCGAGAGCCATCGATATCGTGATTGAAGAGGCACAGCATCGAATAGCATTAAACCTGGATAGCGGTATCAGGGACTTCAGTTCCTGTTCGGTCAGTCGTGGCATAGGTGCCCTTTTTTTTCATCTTTATGAACGATACTACCTGCCGCTTTGCCTCTGCAAAAGCTTCATTGCCGGGTGTCATCGTTCGCCTTTATGGAGATGTTTGGCCAGATCATTTCGTCCCCTCGTAGTTTCCGCGCCGCCCTGAGCAACGCCATCCTTGCTTATCCTTATGAGCACGGAGAGTTGCGTCACGCGTCTTGTGCAGGAACCGCTTGCCGCAAAACGGGCACCTGTAAACATGCATTGGGCCGCTCGTGGTGGCTTTGCGCCGTTTGCCGGTTGCGTGTCCCCAACCCCCTGCCGTGCTGATCCGGGGTGTGCTCTCGGGTGCAAACAGCGGTCCCGTAGGCGTCAGCTCGACCTCATAGAGTGGTGTGAAAGTTCGCTTGGTGACACTGGCACCCTGGATACGGTCGATTCGGTAGGAACGATGCTGCTGCTCGTCCGCACGAATGGCGTGCAAGATTATGTCACCCGCCTGCGTCCGGCGCAACGAGTAAGGTTCGATTGTGCGGATCCCGCGTCGCCCCTTCTCATCGACATAATCCAGATCGACACAGAGCCGGTTCGATCCTGCAAAGCGGATCACCTCGATAGCCGGTGTGCTTCTGCCGGGAATCCTGATGGCGCCTACCGGCACACGAAGCACCTGGTCGCCGGCAGCAAGCGGATAGGCTGCAACGGCAACCGGCGTGGCGGTGCCCGTGAGCCAGCCGAAGAATTCCGGTAACGCATCCCAGAAGGATTCGACCGGTGGCAGTGCTGGCAACTGATGGCCGAGCATATTGTCCCATTCTCCGACCAGCTCGTCGCGGAAGGTCGTAAGGACCTCCAGGGTAGGGAAGCTCACGCTTTTGAAAGCACATTTCTGCCGAACCACGTCGCGGATCACCGCCGCTGCAGCGCGGAACTGGCCGTTACGGAAAAGATTGATTACATCGTAAAGGTCTCGCGGTCGCGATCGCTCGCCGAGCGCCCGGACTTTCTCACCGAACACTTCCTCGAAGCAGTAACAGCGCGCCGTCATGCCGTCCGCCGGCAGATCGGAATAGGCATGGACGACCGGCCGGATCGCGGGCGGCAGTACCAGCGTTTCATCCGTCGTCAGATCGAGCTTGACGCGGGGTAAATCACGGCCGCGCGGTGCGATTGGCCCGCGATAGGAAAGTCTCCCCTCCCCTGCCCGCTTTCCGCGTTTGTTGTCCCAGACCTTGAAACGCAGCAGCTCGGCGGGAATTTCGATGCCCGTTTCGTCGTATAGCTGCGCGCCGATCATGCCGAACCGTTCGAGCAGGAAACCTTCGTCAAGCTGCGCCGGATCGGGGACCGTGAAATCCAAGTCCTCAGAGAACCGGTAGGTCTCGAAGTAACATTTCTTGAGGCATGTCCCACCTTTGAATACCCAGCTAGGGCCAATCACAGGGTCGCGGGTTATATGCCATGCAGCACCCAACCCAGCACGTAGTCCTTCTCGATCACCCTGGCCTCAAGACCGAGCGTGTCGGCGAAACGGAGAATTTCGGCACGCGCGATCATCGCTCCACGCTCTTCGTCCAGCCTGCGGGGCACCACAGCCGCCAACGTGTCACCAGGTGCCGGCACGTGAGGGCCGGGTCCAACTTCGCGTTGCCCGCCGTCAATCGCTCATGGCAAGCCGTGATCGCGTCTACAGGGCCACCACGCCGCTCAAGGAGAAAGCCAAGCCGCTTGAAGACAGCGCCGTTGCCTAGTCGGTCGGCTGTCATAATCAACTTCTGGATGGACCCTCCCTCTTCCCGCAGAAACGTGTCCAGACAGTCACTCACATGACGAATACCGCCACCCAGGGCGGGATCGTCGAGCATATCGACAATTGTTTTGACCGGATCGGACACATCGACTTTGACCTGTCCGCGCCACACACCTTTCACTCCAAACATGGCTGCAGGGCGCGCGCGCTTGAGCACGAACGGGACCCCCTGGATTGTCTGTTCCTTGCCGCGAACCTGGCGCGTCGTGACGACACACACACTCCGGAATAGCTGTTCGGTAAGACCCCAATGCTCGGCGGCGCTCCACCCGCCGATGTAAGCCTGCCCGAAAAGCTCCGGTACGACCACCCAAGGGTCTTCGAGCACTTGCTCTTGCCCGAGCGCGGTGAGCGGCACCGGCGCGTAAACCCCGCGCCTCAGGCGCCTCAGCAGTCCCTGCAGATGCCAGCGGGCCAGCAGTTTCGCCGCGCCCGTGCGCTCCATTTGCAGCGTTCGGCTGACATCACTCACGGACACCAGGTCCCCGGCCTGTTGCAGGACCTGGCTTAGCCGCACGCGGCTCTTTGTGGCTGTTGGGGAGTTCGTAGACATGGATATAATCTATAATCAGAAAGTCACACTTGCAATGAAAAACGACACTTCCAATATACTCAGGCACTTTCAAAACTCAGCAATGTGCGTATCAGCTTGGACACCCGATCCTGGCATCGTTCGGAACTTAAGCACTAATGGGAAGAAGCGACCTCAACGCAGCCCCAACCGGAGACTTGCAAAGGCAGCAACGGCGCAACTTTTCTTTTAGCAGCATCACGTTCGATCCCGCTCGATGGTTGAAAGGTTTTCTATGGCCATCAAAGCTAAATTGCCGCCTTTGCGTCCTGTATATTTTGTTTCTTGCATCATCACCCTCCGGCATGACATATTGTTTTCCGAACGCAGCGTTGTTAAAAGGAAGAAATGGGATAAGCCTTTAATTCCGATCGGAATCCATACCTGCATCCCAAGGAATTCCTGGCAGCAAATTTCCCGCTGACGAAAATTGTGAATGGGATGTGTTCTCCCAGCAAGTAGTTGAGGATACTCCTGTCGAGGTTGGACGGAGTCCTGGTTTCGCATGCGTCGAAAGTAAGGCTGACAACCTTCTCGTTCGTAGGCAGTCTGGTGATTACTTCTCCTAAACATAGGGAGAACAGGAACAGCGAAGCTGCCAGGGTAGTGGCACTTAATCTCAAGAGCTTTCTCATTGAGTTTCTTCCGAGAAATATTGGGGTTGAATTATGGGGAGACCTTCTTTCCGGGGGTGCTCCAGATTTTCCACTGACCGGCTTCTCGCACGAACTCAAGATTTATTTCCCATGATTCGATTGGCTGGTTGTATTTTTTATGCTTGAGCGAAGTCACAGCCTTCGCCCTGTCCGGCCCCAAAGCAATAACGTCTATCTCCTCAATTCTGTAATAATCGGTGTCTTTGGCAACGGCCATGAGTCTGGGACGCTTAATATATGGCCGTCTTTCCGATGCGTAGCAGTCCATCGCCGCATCCACGTCTTTCCTTTGCACGAACTGATAGTACCTCCTTACACCGTCTTTGATCGATTCCGAATCATTCTTCGACACTCCGGATTCGGTAGTTCTTGTCGGGACCGTGGTTTTGTTGGTCGAAGCTATAGGAGCAGGAATTCCGTCCTTGGACTCCCAACACTCTACAACGGCCGTAAACTGACGGGCTTGGTCACCGATGTCTGCCGGTTCCAAAGATGAAGTTGAATCAGCGGCTGTAAATACTACCCCGTTTTTTTCAAGAAACTGCCTGACCAGATCACCCTTTATTGCGTAATTGATATTTTGCGGTATATCGCCAATTACAGCAGCAACCTTTATGGCGTCCAGCTTTCCGACGACTACTCCAATTATGTTGCCGCTTTTGTCAAGCAACGGCCCGCCGCTGTTTCCCGGTTGGATCGGGGCGGTTATCTGAAGCAGGTTGTGATCATCGCGAGGATCAGCCAGAGCGCTCAGGGTCCCGGTAGTTACACTGGCTTCCGATGCCAGTAGCCCTCGGAGAGGATATCCAACGACAACGACTGGTTCTCCGCTACGCAATTGCGGGCTTGCCCGAAATGACGCATGGGCGGAGACGGGCTCTTTGATTTTCAGAAGTGAAATATCAAGATCGGCATCAGAAGCAAGCAAATCCGCCTGAGTGCGAACCCCGGATGCAAGCTGAACGGTGATCTTCGAGCAACCCTTGGTAACATGATTATTTGTTATGATGTGGCCAGTGTCTGAAACCACGAAACCTGAACCCGTGCCTTTGATCTCGGTAGTCTTGGTTTTGGGCTGAGTTTCCAGGGGGGATTCTTTGGACTGCGATTTGCGGGACACCGGTTTCCAATCAGTGGAAAGCTTTTGAGCCATGTAGACTTGAGAGGATGTCATTGTCAGAGCGAGTTTGTCTCGCTGATCGGCAGCTTCTTTAATTCCTTTGGAAGCGGCAAGGTTATACCATTTGTAAGCCTCAACAAAGTCCTGACTCGCTCCATATCCATAATGGTAGGCCAAGCCGAGCAAAAATTGTGCTCTGGGGTGCCCCTGTTCAGCAGCAGCGGTAAAATTCTTGACAGCGTGATACGGATTTTCGGCGACTCCTTTACCATTGAAGTATAGGCCGCCTAAACGGAACTGTCCTTCTGAGTAGCCCTGCTCGGCTGATCTGGAGTACCAGTTGAATGCCCTGAAATAATCTTTCGGGACTCCAAGGCCGAACTCATAGCCATAACCAATGCTATACTGGGCGAATGCGTCACCTCTTTTGGCAGCTTCCTGGAACCAAAACGCCCCCTGTTGATAGCTCTTTGGGACTCCATCGCCTTCCCAATACATGGATCCAAGGATCGATTGGGCAACAGGGTTACCATCATGTGCCTCAGGCAATATATATTTCAAGGCTTCTGTATAGTTTCCGTCGAGGTAGGCTTTTAAACCTGCATCCAGGTCCGCTTTGGCAGGTTCAAAAATACAAAGCAAAGGGAGGATTATCAGGATTCCGATTAATACTCTTTTGTCCATACCGGTACCCGCCAGTTTCATCTAACACCTTTTGTGAGGATCTGAGGTGTACGAATCATGGTTTCGCACCACCTCCATATTGCCCGAGTTCGCGATCTAACTCAATTCGAGGATCAACATTGATCTCGTCCCTTATTTGCGCTGAGGGGTCAGTCTCATACCTAATCCGGTCTTGCGGCTTGCTGAGATCGTACTGGTATTCTTTGCCGGAGTATCTTCTATAACGGTAGTTAGGCTGCCCTTGGCGGTCATAAGATTCATTATAGTCATCCCCCCTCCAGGCAAGTGTCAGAATCGGCATCGACGCTACACAAAACACCACAATTGAAAATAATAGTTTTTTCATTTCCGGTTTCCTCTCGGTCGATAGGTTTTTCGGCCACTCCACAATGCATTTCCCTTCTAATTAGCAGAACGGGATCCCGCGAAAAAACCGGACATCAACTGGTGATCTTTTCCATTATGGATTCAACAGACCTTTGGGCAAGGTTCCCCAAAATGTATTTGTGGTAAGAGAACAACGGCGTCAGTTTTGCGGTTGTCCAGATTCGTTGATGCTTTTGAAGATGGATCGACGTCTCAGCGGCCCTTCAACTGAAGGATTGTCCTAATCTCAGTCTCGTTGAACCCCTCTTTCCGGAGAACCTCGATCCGATCGGATTCTGACTTTGTCCCCATTTGGGAAAGTAATCCGGAAATCTCCTTCATGGTATCCATGTCACCAGGGGCTAGCTGAATGGCCTTATGGAAATCGCGGAGGGCCTCGTGATACAAGCCCTGTTTCTCATAGGCTTCTCCCCGTTCGTAATAATTGTCTCGATTCTCGGGAGATAGACTAATAACCTTATTATACCAGACTATCGCCTCCGCGTACTGCCCCATGTCAAAGTACACGTCTCCCATTCCTGAAAGGGCCGGCACGTAGTCTGCATCTATCTGGAGTGAGCGTTCATATGAGTCGATAGCCATTTTGAATTTGCCGGCACCAAACAATGCATCACCCATTCCCTTATACACGGCTGCCTTAGTTTCCCATAAAAAGGGCAAAAGTTTCAGGAGCCTCATTGCATGTTCAAAGGAGTGTATCCCCGCAGGGTAGTTGCCGCCATCAACATAATGGGAGCCTTCAACCACTGATTCTTTAATTGATGAGTCCAAAAAAACGAACGGACCGGTCACGAGGACAATTCCAAGGACACAGATCAGAGTTGACAACACCCTGTTCCTCTTGACCCACTTTATTGACCTTCCCAGCTTTCCTACAGGCTTTGCCATAACAGGTTTAGAGAGCAGGAAATTATTTATGTCTTCTTTCACCAGCTCCGCGCGAGCGTACCGATTTTCCGAAGCCTTTTCCATACATTTGAAAACTATAGCCTCAACATCTTTTGGAAATGACTTCATAACCTTACGTAATAAGGGAGGTTCTGCTTTTAGTATTTTCTCTATAGTTTCTCCAACATTTTCGGATTGAAATGCCTGCTCAAGGCAGAGCATTTCGTACATCGTAACGCCCAGAGACCAGATCTCCGACGCAGGGCTTATGATGCTTCTCGAGATATGCTCCGGAGATGCATAGGCGATTGTGCCGAGAAAGTCTTGCGACTGAGTGTTTTTGATGGACCGCATGTCTTTCGCCAAACCGAAATCAACGATCATTGGCACCCCACCGTACGTCAACATGATGTTCGACGGCTTCAGGTCGCCGTGGCAGATGCCGTTTTTATGCGCATAGCTCAGTGCATCCGCGATTTCAGCACATAACGTCAAGACAAAGGAGGGATAAGGCTTGTTCCATAATGAGGGATCGCGGGTAAAGATGATTGGTTCGATTTTGCCGGTCCTGTCAGAACCAACATTGAGGCGGGTAAAATCCGGATGGACATAGATGATTTCCCTTACAAGTCCCGCTGACCATTCATTTACCGGAACCTGTCGCAATCCCTGAAGAACCTTATTGAAACTTTTAGCGCAACATATCTGCGAAGAGATTGCTGTAGTGCGAGGAATACAACGCCCATTCCTCCACGACCGATTTCCTCGATAATCAGATACTCACCGATTTTGGTCCCACCCAGGTTCTCGTCCGTGAATGCCTCTTCCAAAGTCCTTACGACTTTATACTTCTGCTCCAAAGCTTCCTTCAAAAAGGGATAGTTCTCGCAGTAATTACTGAGCAATATGCCATCGCCTCCATTGAGCAACTGCTCTACGAAGCCGTTGAGAATTTCCTCTTGCCCGTGCGCTTTATCTACGAGCATCAGAACCTGAGCTCCTGCAAGACGTTATTGTTCTCTGCAAGGAAAACGAGTTTGCCAAAAGACCGATTGAACTGTTTCCTGACGGCATCTTCACTTTTGCCCGCGTCAGAGGCCATTTCTCTGAAGGTCAGCCCTTCGAGCTTATGTTGAATAATTACCTCCCGATCCCTCTCATCGAGTTCGAACAGTAGGTCATCAACAAGGGTTTGGATGTCTCGTTTCAAAACATACTGGGTTGGGGAAGTTCCATCTTGGGCAATAAAGTCGCCCAGGCGTAGCTTGCCTTCTGAGACAGTAATTGTCTGATCCAGAGAGTACTCGCCCGCAGAAGCCCTTTTTTTCGCTGATACTAGATTGAGTTGATCATGGATCACGTTCTCGACAATCTTGCTGAGCCAGTGGACAAAAGAGCCTTCACTCTTTGGCTGAAAACCAGCAAGGCTCTTGAGCGCATGGAGGAATACTTCCTGGACGATGTCCATTGACTGAAGTCTAAGTTTCTCGCGCATTCCGGAGTTCAGTCTCAGGCGTACTATTCTGAGAACCTTCTTTTGGTAGCGGGCAAAAAGGGCATTGAGGGCTTGTTCGTCCCCATCCTTCGCAATTCTTATTAAGGCAAACGTATCGTGTTCCGTGCTCTGAACCGGCATGTCAGTCTCCGGAATTTGTCCGGTTTCTTGGAAGGAATCCGTTTAGCTCAGTATAAGGGCAAGGACTTTTTGAAGCAAGCATGACATTGCTTACAGCAAGGAGGTCGACATGAAAGAGTCAGGACGCCAGGGACATATATTTCAAGGAACTCACCCAGGAGAGAGCGCACCAGCCGACAAAACTCAAAACGAGCAATCGCCGCTCCTCCATAGATTGGCCAAATACTATCGAGATCTTCTATTTTCACTCTACTCGGTTTCTTCGGTAGGCAAGCACTTCGTCGATGTCAGCGCTGTGCTTCGCTACAAGCTGACGGCGGACCTCGGCCTTTTCATTGAAAACTTCGAAAAGTTGATCGAGGGCACAACCAACAAATTCTCGATCGACAAGCTGTCAGCCGCAGCTATCAGCAAGACAATAATGGAGGGCGCTGAAAAAGAGGAATCTGACCAGTTCTCGGGCAACGGCAACGGGTCCCATCCGATACCTTCAAACCAAGAGAATGCTCTCAAAGATGCCTCAGCGGCCATAATCGCTATTTACCGCAGACAACAGTTCGATCCGTTCAATCGCGAGGTGATAATCGGCTTTCCGCTCATTTCAGGCCAAATAAATGGCCGGAAGTACTGCGCCCCGCTACTCTACTTCACGGCTCGGATCGACTTTGACCCTCTGCGCAATATCGTCGACCTCACAAAGGACTACAGCATCCCTGCGCTTAATTTTCATTTCCTCAAGCAAATACTCAAATCTGATGAAGAGATTGAAATGGTCAGAAACCAAATCATTATCCATTTGTATGAAAATGATTTTGGCGTATCAACCATCACGGATATAGTGGGCAAGCTTTCAAACTTACACCTGGTTGAAGAACTTGCGGGCATTACTTTCGATCCGAATGGGCACGTGGACCTCCTCTCCGAAGCGATTAACTGGAGGGACAAGCAACCACCGAAGATATTCAACTCGGTTGTGATAGTCAACGCCAACCGCAGCAATCCTTATCTTCTCGACGATTTGGCTCGGTTGTCTAAGTTAGAGGTCCCATCAGGATTGACTGCGGTGGATCGCATTCTAAATCCCCCTCCGGATCGTGAGCTGGCTTTTGAATTTGAGCACGATCCTGCTACAGTCATGGAGGCACCTCCACTGCTCTATCCACTTAAGAGTAATCGTGCACAGAGGACTGCGGCTGTCAAAGCCGAGAACGCTCAGCTTATGGTGATCCAGGGCCCACCAGGAACCGGAAAGTCCCAGACGATAGTAAATCTCGTTTGCCATCTCATATCACAGGGCAAGACAGTACTCGTATCGAGCCACCAAAACAAAGCATTGGAAATTATCACGAAGAACCTCCCCCAGGTCGACTATCTCGCTATGTCCTTGTTTAAGGGAGAAAAGCAATCGCTTGCAGACTTGCTCACCAAAATTCAGGGATTCAGCTCCTACACAAGTGGCCGCGGTGCTCTCGATCTCTATGAAAGCCTGGACAAAATGGTCGGGAAGCTGAAACAGAAAGATATTGACATCAAGAGGCTTTCGGCCCGCTTCTCTGAACTGAAAAAGCTTGAACGAGACAAGAACCCGATGTATCGAAGATACTCCGACCTCCGCCATCACGAGCTGATCTCTGAGTCCGACTCCATTCCGGAAGGCATGGATTCCAGGGTTGCTGGCGCGCTCGGAAGTTATAATGCTCTCCTCGACAGCATAGGTGGTAACCTTTCTGATCTTATAACCCTGTTTTCAGATTCGGGTCTCAATTCCTCCTCCTTGCCAGCGATCCCTGATGGAGCAAGTCGCCAAACTTTCGGTTTCCCTGAAATGGGGCCAGTGTCGGATGAAAGTGTCCTCAGAAAATCAACGACATCGAATAATGGCGGCATCAAGGCAGTGAAGGACGGCATTGGGAAGCTCGTCGAGGCGCATGAGTGGGTACATAAACATATGTTATCAAACAATTCTGCTAGGAACTTATGCAAAGCATTAGCTGCTGTAAGGGAAGACAATGGAGCTATGGCCGGTCAACTGCTGCAACTTTCGACTTGGGCCGCCAAACACCTTCCGAACTTGGAGCGTTCCCTGAAAATGCTGGCGATCGTGCATGGAATTGAGATCGATCTGCCGAAAGTGCGGGTGAATGTCCTGAAATATGCGCAGATAATAAACCAGGTTAGCGAGTTGACAGCTAGGGTCCGTGAACGGCTTTCGGCGTTTTTCACTATTGTGCCCGATGGTGCATACCCGAATCAGCCGGACGAGTCAGTTTTAACAAAAGTGGCGCAAGCAATCGGGAGTCTTGAGGCGTCAATGCACTCCTGGTGGTCATGGAAATTCAGCCCTAAAGCAAGGACGGGGCGCAAGGAGCTTCTATCTGCCAACATCACCGCCTTCCCTTACGCACACAGAAAGGAGTCTCTGGAGAGTCTCAAGTCCTGGGGGCAATACTGGACCAGCAGAAAAGAGGTAGTGGCTTCACTTACAGGTCTTGCGGGAGCAGATTTCCCATTTGACGCGCCACAAAAGAATGCCTCCGTACAAGAACTCACCGAGTTAGCTAGTATTGCCGAAATCTATAATGCCGTTATGGATGCGTTCGTGAACTATCCGTCCTCGGTGGATACGAGGCTTACCAGCCATATTGATAATGAGATTCCGAAAAATAAAGGGGCCGACCGGCTCCAGAATTGCCTAGCTGCCCTCACGACCTATATCGGGTATATGGACGAGATTACAAAATACAAGCAAAACAGTCACTTCACCGAGCTCTGCGAGTCGACCCTCAGCCCCTTGGTACGGACGTTTGTGGATATCGAGGACACGCTGGAAGCATCCAAGACCGTCTCCTGGCTGAAAAACCTGCAAAATCATTTTTCAAGTTACATGAATCTCGTTGAGCTTGAACAGGACCCACTGAAAACACTGCCCACAACGTGCAAGCTAATCAAGAACCAGTTTATGGCAGGTGTCGACGTTCCCCAACTCAAAGATCCCGTCAAGGTAGTGGAAGCTTTTAGGCTGTCAGGTCTTGTGAGGGAGGACCTTATCAAGAATCCCGACGACATCAATGAAATTGCGTCCCGCATCGTAGAGATCAAAACAGAGATTTTTCAGGATATATTGAAGGCGTTGGACCTTCACAGGAAGTTTGCACTTAAAAAGGCATCATCCAATCCAGCGACCATAGCACAGGTTAGTAAGCTCAAGCAGGTGCTCAAACGGAAGCGCAAAACGCATTCATTCATGCACCTGAGGGACCAAATCGATTACGAAAAGCTCCTCACGATATTTCCCTGCTGGATCATGAGCATCGATGACGTAGGAAGAATATTTCCCCTTCAAGCCAGCCTTTTCGATTACCTTATTGTTGACGAGGCGTCACAATGCAATCAGGCAGCAGTTCTGCCGCTGGCATTCAGGGCAAAGCGGATGATTGTTGTAGGTGATGACAAACAGATGAAGAATCCGAACACACAGTTTCTCAGCGACACAGTGGTTCAACTACACCTGACAAAGCATAGGTTGGACACCCACCCCAACGAACCTTTCTTAAGAGGCAGAAACTCATTGCTTGATTTGGCGCTCGGTTGCCAGGACATCGAACCAGTATTTCTGAACGAGCATTTCCGCTCTGAGCCTCCTATCATCCAGTTCAGCAATGAGCACTTCTATGACACAAAGCTCCGAATACTCACACCTTTCAGGCGCAAGCGTTTCACGTCATGCATGGAGGTACGTTTTGTACCAGGTGCCTTCGACGATCCTGATGAGACGCACCAAAACGTAGTGGAGGCAAAGGCTGTCGTCGGAGAACTGGTGGATCTCGTGAATAGTGGCCAGCTGGAGGGGGACAACCCGGGTGAGTATTTCTCCGTCGGAGTTCTCTCTCTGTTCCGGCCACAGGCAACACTACTTCAAAACCTAGTATACGAGGCCTTTGCCGACCAACCGGATTTGATCCAGCGCCATAGTATAACGGTATCGACGGTCGATGGGTTCCAGGGCGACGAGAGGGACATCATTCTTTACTCGTTCCGGTACGCCTCTAACTCGAAACCTAGCAGCATCAATGCGGTTCAGAGGACCTCAGACGAACACTCTGTGGGCAGGCTGAACGTTGCCTTCACCAGGGCCAAGAGAAAAGTGATTTGCTTCACTTCTACCCCTGTAGAGCATTTCCCGCGAGGGTTGGTGCGCGACTACCTTGAATACGTCACCGTTGAGCAGAAACATCCCAAAGATCGTCTCGGAAGTTCTATGGAGCGCCAAAAGTGCCAGAGCGAGTTCGAGCGACACGTGTTTGATGACTTGGCGAGAGCGGGCCTAATTGTTTACACCCAAGTGCCGTGCGCTGGGTTCTTCATAGACTTTGTAGTCTTTGATGTTGATGGCAGACGATTAGCTGTAGAGTGTGACGGGGACTTTCATTACGAAGATGGCGAATTGAGAGAGGAGGACTATCAGCGTCAAGATATCATTGAGCGGTATGGATGGGTAGTACACAGAATCCCATCCAGACGATATTACTCTCGGCCCAAGAAGACTGTGAAGGAAGTGCTTGAAGCATTGAGCCAACAGGCTCCCGACAAGGAGGTGACTATCAGAGCAGAGAGTGCAGCGCAAGGCTACTACGGTGAGGGTGCGACTTTCACAATGACGGTGCCCCCAGAGGAGAATGTCGAGCAAAAGGAGGGGAAGGTCATTACCACAAATCTTGTTAAGGAGCCAATGATCAGGTTCAAAGCCGTCGCTGCTGAAGAAAAAGAGGCAGGGATCAAGAGAGTTGAGTTCAACTCGATGACCGCCTTTCAACATGGTATCATGGAGCTACTTACCAATGAAGGTGAGATGCCGATCTGGAGAATATCAGATATGCTTAACCATCAGGACAAATATGATATCCAAAAACAACTCAATGCGATGGAACTCCAAGGTTGGGTCGAAAGAACTAGGCAAAAGGGCGTTAAGGTCTGGAGGGCGATGGCAACGAGATAATCACCGAAAATGTTAGTGGTGATCCCAAAAGGTCACCCAAAAGTCACCTGGCAAAAATGCTTGTTCATCTAGAGCTTAGGCATTCATTCTTATTTCCGCCGCCCGCTGGCAAATCTCAAAAAGAAAAGATGGTTGGCCTTGGGAGTAGCTTGAGACGACTTTCATGTATATTCCACGGCGCTCCCATAAGCGTCGCCTGTCGAGGTCTTCTTTGTCTTTCAACACCAGCCCCCAGAAAAGGGTTCTGGTTCGCGTGCATACATGATTATCTTTACAGGCCACGAGGAAAGAGTCCAGATTCGCGTCGTCACCCGATAAACCAAGTAGAATACATGTATGTGTACGCATCACGGTCAACAAAAGCTGGCGCCAAGGGCTCGAAGTATCGCCTACTATCTTGCTATACGCCATCTGCCCAAAAATGATATCTTTGCTCATTTCAGATTTGGGTCTTTTGGGCAGGAGTCCGTGAGGGTGAAAAACGGTAACATCTGAATTAGTTGACCAGTACTTTTCTCCAGCCACAGAATTTGCCACAAAGCCGTGGTATTCCAAGTACATTTCTAAAATATCATCAAAATTGAAATTGACTACTGTAGAGGCACTGCCGCGTCCGGAAGCCATGACAAGGGCCCCTATGGCTCCTAACGTGGGGTTTTTTCGAAGCTCTTCAAAATCAGCGGTAAAGTTGCTGTAGAGCGCAGAGCGGACTGCTTCGAGGAAACCTGGCAAATTGCCGCTGTAATGTCGATCCTGGAAGACCTCAGCTTGTTTTTCCATATTCATGCCAGAGGGCGGGGATTGGCCTTTGGATGCATACAAATCAGTTATCAATTTGGGCCAGTCGGGGAGATTAAAATCAGTTGAAATCCCCGAGCCCAGGATGAGGGCAATGCGACCTTTCAGCAGTTGTTGAGCTAAATAATTCTTTAGAGTTTCCGGGTGTTCCCATGCATCTCTTGCATCCATTACCGGACCCATAAATACCCCCACTAAAAAGGAAATTGAGAGATTCTGTCGGAAAAGAAACGCAATTTGCTAATGTAGGACAAGACAGCTTCAACTTCCTTTACCCGGGGCGGTCCCGAGTAAATGAACGAAACCGATCCTTCACTGCCGAGGCGGACAATCTCTGGTCCACCGGTAACATCTCGTAATCCACAGTTGAAGCAGTTCATTAATTTGAGATGATCTCTGAATATGCTAGCTTCAGCTACATCATCTCCATAGAACGAGATCGTCCTCAGAGCATTCCCAAATGCTGGTACACGTGCATACACAGAACTCAGTACGTACTTGTCCGGCAACCGTGTGATTGTTCTGACAAGCTTGTCGACTTCTATAAATACCCTCTGTAGATTTGGACTGAAGAGTTTTGGAGTTTTGTCAGATAGGACAAAATCCACCACCCTTCGATGATGACTCAGCATGAGAATCTTGGTGCCGCTTCGCCGGCAGATTAGCGGATAACGGTAAATGGACGTTTTTTCCTCTTCATGTTTTATCAGAGGTTCTTTGCTTTCGAGGCAATACTCTTCCCATGAGCTTTCCTCGATTTGTCTCACGAACTGGATAGACTCCAGAGCAAGCAAATCTTTTTGAGAAATGCCACGCGAAAATGAAGTTAAAAGGTAACCACTTAGGTTTTCGGCCTGTTGCATATTCTCATTTCGCATCAGGGAAGGCTAACGTGTACAGCATCCATAGGGAGTCTGAAAATTCCGGTTCAACGGTCCTTGTATAGGCATCAAGGAATCTGAGATGATTATCAATCGGGACATGATCGAAGTACCGAAATTTTTTCTTGTACCCTTCTCGCTCGGTTGCAGCGCCCCCTATTCGCGTTTCCCATCTCAAATCTGCACTGATCCCGTCAGAGTAAATAAAAGTGTGGACAATACGGACCAATCTCTTTCGGGCAAAGACACGGACTCTGATCTCATCCTCCCAATGATTCTTTAGGTATTCCAGAGCCTCGGCTATGCAGTGGGCTACGTGACCCGAGGAATGGAGTTCTTCAAGAATGCGTACCAACTGTTCATAAGCAAACACTTCTGATTCAGGTCCTCGGCGAAGATGGAGAACTAGAAGGGCGCAAAGCGACCGGATGATATATTCGGGAATGCGATTGCCGACATCTGGGATAACACTCCATGACATCCAGATTGATTTCACATAGCTTTCAGCATCTCTCCCGTAAAAGTACATAAAATCGAAGACATGCGCGAATATCTCCTCAATTTCATGTCGCCAGTTGTCCAGAATACTCCTCAGATCCTCAGTCTCAATACGCCGTGGTTCCTCATTGGTTTCGGTTCCTTCTGCAACCTTTTGCATGAGTATGATTTCGCTCAAAAGGTATTGGCGAATATCCTCGAGCAGATTGAGCGGATTTCTCTCAAGGAGGTCAATTGCGGATTCCAGGTCGTCGTCCGAATCAGGATACAGGATGGTCAAGACCCCACGGATAATACTGTGGCTCAACTCATGTGTTAACGTCATTAACGTCCAGCGTAGCGAGTTGCAGGAAGAGATCGCCGCCAGTGGAGCGCTCAGGGTGACCAGAGTGCTCTTGAACCCATCTCGGCCGCTATAATAAGTTATCATCGGGAAAATAGGCTCTCTCACATCCTCTTCTTTTAGCGTAATCGTGGAGAGGTGATCTTGGTACCAGAAATCTGAGAGATTATCCAAAGTCCCCAATGAGGGAGATGGAGCCTGTTTAGTTGCGAAGCACTCCAATAATTGAGGGATCCTCTTTTCGCCCAGTTTCTCACGGACAAATGAAAACAGCCGAACTAATGCCAGATTGGCTGTTCCTATACCGAGCAGGGAATGAATATAAAAGTGACACTCAGTTCCAATGATAGGAGAAGTGCCTGAGAAAGCTTGAGAAGAGTAACGGGACAGTCCGGAGTTCACATTGACCATGAGGCCCATTCGCTCATAGCTTTCTTGTTCGAGGGGTTGTGGTTGAACAAGGATCTGATCGATCTGCTTATGAGCTTCAAGGAGTTCGGTTGTCAGGTCCGGCATACTCAGATCGCATCGCGAGATAGCGGCAGACATAAGGGGGCCGTATTCTCGCAATGCGTCCTTTAATTCTGGGCGGACAGGCCTGTCTAACAGGGCAGAGATGATTTGTCGCCAACTGGAGTCGTGGTTTTCCAAGTTTGGAATTTCAGAATTTTCCAACATCCCATTTTTTATTGACCAGACTTCATGGCGGACGTTGTTACTTGTGGCCCAATCTTTGATCGTGGATCGCACCTGATCATTGGTGGCACGGATGAGCACATTGTAGGTTCCCACCGTGATCCAGATTGGGTTGGATGGATCACAGAATTCCCACACCCTCAAGGGGTAAACTGGCCCAATAAAGAATAACGAGCTTTCCCCTTCAAAATTGATTCGTGAAGGATCTTCTGTGCCGAACTCCTTTATGCCAAAAATGGGTGAAATCCGGGTGGAGCACTGCCAATCAGCTAGAACCTCCCGGAGATCAGGAAGCATCTGGATGTGATGATGTGAGTCTGTAGAACTGAACCAAAGGACTAAAAAGGAGTGTTGTCTGGAGACCTCCATCAACGCCTCTGCGTCTTATCTACAATGCGATAGCCCCCGTTTTCTTCTTCCTTCTTGACGGAAATTGAAACCATGGCAGAATGGGTTTTTGTTCCGCGATTCACCCTCTGTTTCTCGGTAGACTTCACGGCACGGCTATAGGATTTGCAAGGGGGCCCCTTGAGGTTAGCGCAGTCATCGAGAAATCCCGGACGTAGCTCACCAAATCGGCGCATTTGCTTTGCAGCCTTCATCAGATGCCTTAAAATCAGCATTGTCAAACCTCCTGGCGAGTTATCAAAATCTCACATCTGGCAAATCCGGCAACCGGTAGGCGGACAAATTCACTGACTGTACGATAAATTCTAACTTTTCTTCTACAGTGACCATCCGGTCATTACCCGCAAACCCGCATGGATGCTGGACCGTTTTTTCAAACGGTCAAAAATGTAGTGCCACAGGATCTGCTATTTTTTGTTGATTTGCTGCTTAAT
>JBKQTS010000137.1:0-3820 GCA_052143075.1 Syntrophobacteraceae bacterium
CCCTTTGCTTGTCACCAACTGCGCGCATGCAGCTTGCCCTCCCTTTGACGAATTTGCGACACAATATCATATGGTTGGAGTGAACGCAGTATAATTTTCACGCATGCTCACGCATAATCCAGGTTAAGAAGCTTTACGATGAGAAAGTAATTGACCAACACGAATACGAAATCAAGAAGGCAGAAATCTTGCAGCGGATGTAAAAATTCAGAAGAGGATAAGTTTCTCTTCCCCTGTACGATGCAATGAAGACGCTAAGTTTTCACAATGTAATCTTTAAAACAGCGTTTCATCTTTCATTTCTTACGTTGAAAGGGTGAGTTTATTAAAAAGCCTGATTTAAAAAAGGGGAAGAATTTTCGAGAGCGCCCAGGAGTCGGAAAACTGGCTACGCCCGAATAATGTAGCTAAATCGCTCAAGGTCTCGTGCCGCACGCTTTACAGGACCTTGGCGGCTTCAAGTCTTTGTCAAGTTGGATAACCAAGAGGGCATTCTCCAAACCGGAATATAGGGGTATGGAAGCACTCATCTTGCTTTTTCCTCTAGTGGCTTTGATTGCCGGAATATTTCTTTGGTATTTTTCCCGAGAACAAAAGAAAAGAATTTTTCAGAACCAAGACTGGCGGAGCCTAGAGACTTTTCAAAATGAGGATAGCCCTTCGACGACTATTCGATTGACTTTTCCAATCGTAACTGATCCATCCGATGTTCAACCTGGTGAGGAATTCCGTTTAGAAAAAGATCCTAAAAACGTCATTCGCATTCGCTGGAGAAAGCCGCAGGAAGCGACTTACCCCTATATGGCCGTAAAGGACGTGTCCGTTGCCGGGATTTCGCAAGCCAACGTTAGGACCAATGTGCTCTCCTTTATTGCGGGGACCGAACGATCACTCGCTCTCGTAAGGGACCCCCAAAACAAATTCGATAAGAATGCCATAAAAGTTATTGGCAATTGGAAGACCAAAAGCGGAGGAACAAATTCAGGTCAGCTCGGATGGGTTCCGCGCGAGATCGCTGAAGAGATCGCCGAAGATAAAGACTTGGCAAATGCCCATCTTTATCCAACCCTCAGGACAATTTTTCTGCCTTCAGCAGGCAAATCCGCTGGCCTCAGATTCGATATTTGGATTTGATGCAGGAGGAGAAAGTGAAGGACAAACTTTCTTGAGTTTTGTCATTCTGTCCAGTATTGGCACTTTCTGCTTTCTCAGACACAGGGGACGCTCAATTGTCCAGTTTATTTGATTTCCAATGAGGCGCGGCTCACTTCGCGGCCTTTACCTCCTGAATATAGTCATGTAAAAACTTTCTCTCAATTTCGCGCTCCGAATGGTTCAAATCGCCTATATAGCTGCAATACTTATCTACTAATCCGTATCTCCATTCAGTTGGAAGGATACTCCAATTAAATGTTTTACCATCAGGATTTATGTTAGCAGCACGATCATAGGCATAAATTTGGTAGTGGTATGTAGAGATAAGTGGTACTCTAAATCGTACGAATATCAAATGATAAAATGGCAGGCCATAATCATTTATTGCGCGTATGGTACTCAGGTTATGAAACGAATGTGGTAGTACATCAGCATTTAGGGCGGGGCCTGGTGTAAAATACATTAACGAATTGTCATTTGTATTGTCAATTTGAATTGACAGAATCCCTACCTGTAGAGCCACAACTTCACCTGGATTTTGAATAGTGAAGGAATTTTCTATATGATTCGATTCTAATGTAAGCTGTGCATTAGCAATCTCAAGTGCTGGAAATGATTTTATCGCAAATTCTGTGCGGCTAAGCTCTGCTAAGCCCTGTGTCTCTTTTGCCATTGATTTAGTTGCATCGGCCATTTCTCTAGTCTGGATTGCCATATGGACGGTAGCCAATGCTAAGCAGAGTGTCGAGAGTATGCTAAGAAGTGTGATTGTTGTCGCCATGCCTGATAAAATCAAAGACCCCAAGTGGGCCAACTGCGCACGTTTAGACATCTTAATATTCCCCTCAAAAGTATTCGGTGCTCTCATTTCCATTGCTAATATTATTTAGAAATCTATGTATTTCCCCATAGCTGGACAATTTACAACAAACTGCGCAATTTCACCCGCTATTTTTGCTCGCTGACAGTTGTGCCGCTTGCGGCTTGACTCCCAAGAGGCCGGAAGGAATCCTGAAGTTTGTGCGCGAGCACGGTTCTATCAACAATGCAGAATGCATGGAGCTGATGGGAATTAAGCAGCGACGAGCCCAGTACTTACTCCGAGCCATGGTCAACAAAGGGGCTCTCATTCCCAGAGGAGAGCGCCGCTGGACCCGATATTGGCTTCCCTGATCTGTTTGGGTTCTATCAACAATCTATCAACAATCTATCAACAATTCGTTCATAGAGACAATCGCGTTGTATGCCCACCGGGCTGAACAAGTGGAGATTCATGCGGATAGAGGGCACCGGGCAATGAAAACTCTGCCGTTCGTCTCATCAATGGTGGATATCATGCGGATCAACCCAGCAGCTTCACCCTGGCCCCCCGCTTTTACAGAAAAGCTGCAAAAGAAGGAGATTCAGCGCCTCTGGGCAATTGGGGACCTTGGCATCCTCGAAAATCCCCTGCTCGCCTTCTTCTGCTCTTCTAAGTGCCCTGGTCAGGTGATTCTGCGTGTTTACGATCTGGCCAGGTCATTCAGGGATGCAGGGGTTACCGTAATAAGCGGCTTTCATTCTCCGATGGAAAAGGAGTGTTTTGAGTTTCTGCTTCGTGGCGATCAGCCTATCGTCATCTGCCCCGCTCGCGGCATTGATGGCATGCGACTGCCGATGAAATGGCGAAAAGGGATATCCGAAAACCGCCTGCTTTTGCTATCCCCTTTTGAACCCAGACTGCGCAGGCCGACACAGGCGATGACAGAGATTCGGAACAGGTTCGTGGCAATGATCGCCGATTCCATTATGGTGGCCTATGCGAATGCGGGAAGCAAGACTGAGCGGCTCTGCATGGAATTGCTTGAAACAGAGAAATGCCTTTACTCGCTTGATGTCACAGAAAATATCGGACTAAAGGAAAAGGGAGCTATCGGGATCGGAGTAGGGGAGTTACCGGATTTCTTTGCTCGATGTCCCAAGAAGGATTAACTCAATCAACAATGCTGACCTCGTCAATAACGGAAAATAACGGCGAAGACTCTTCCAGACACACAAGCATAATGGAAAAGTTCACTGGCAGGAGCGCATAAGCAAACTTTAAAAACGGGTTGCTTCCTGCCGTCCAGTGAAGCGAAGGGCTAGACATCCCTGGCCTTGAGAACTAGAACGGCTCCAGCCCAAGCACTATCGTCCGCAACATGGGCCTTCGTTTGTTGGAGAAGGACTTGGCAGGAATCTCCAACCCCATTGCTTTGGCATCACGGAGAATATTCTCCAACGATGAGCCAGGCTCCCCCATTGGGGTTGTCCATGACAGCTACATCATAGAACTTTCGTTCAGGTCTCTTTGCTATAAAGCTCTTTTCTCTTTGCGGAAATCAATCCGGCAGGATTCATCTCTCCTTAATCAGTTTCTTCAGATTCTCTTGACCTTCTGCATTTTTTGTCCTTGCTTTAAAATAGGAAAAGCACACCGGTATGTGTCTTCCCGACGGTCGGGCTCACCAGACCCGTTCAAGATCGTATCTTATGCCGATTCCGGCTCACGGCTGATGGAAACCTGGATTATGCGTGAGCATGCGTGAAAATTATACTGCGTTCACTCCAACCATATGATATTGTGTCGCAAATTCGTCAAAGGGAGGGCAAGCTGCATGCGCGCAGTTGGTGACAAGCAAAGGGG
>JBKQTS010000138.1:0-10832 GCA_052143075.1 Syntrophobacteraceae bacterium
GCATGGATACTTCTCGCAAATAATGGTTTCGCTGGTTTTCGGGAACGAGATACAAAGCGATAATCGATACGGGATTACCGTCCGAGGCTCCGTATTCAATACCTGTCGGGCTCCACCCGACAACGCAAATGAGGTCCTCTTCGAATGGCACGCGTACATGGGGACTGGCCCATCCGTTGCCAAGCGCAGAAGTCGTCGAGCGCTCTTTTGCCATGACCAGCCCCACCACATCTATGCCGGTGGGAAGAGATGGAATTGCCTCGATAATATGAGCAAGGAATTGCAGGGCGTCATCTTTATTATTGTCAGGCAGTTCTATCAATCGTCCTTCTTGAAGTGCATCAAGCAAAGTATCCATTATCACTCACCTCCATAACGATTGAAAAACCATGTCTTTATAATGTGCGTCAGCACGGAGTATGATAAGAGGAAGGCAGCAATCCAGGCCCAGTAGATGGGGGGCAAGGGAACCATTCCGAGGCTCTGGGCAAAGGGTGAGTATGGCAACCATGCGCCGATGCCCATGATGGTCAAGGTTGTCAAGGTCAGGTGCAGGGAAGCACGGCTCCCGAAGAAGGGGACCCTTCTGGTCCTTATGATATGCACGATCAAAGTCTGGGTCAGGAGCGATTCCACGAACCACCCGGTTTGGAACAGACTCGCCAGAGCTTCTTGTTGCTGCGCTCCTGTGGCCGGATCGACAAAGGCGTTGCAATGAAAAAAGAACCACATCAGCGCGAAGGTCGCATAGTCGAATATGGAACTCACGGGTCCTATAAAGACCATGAAGAGCTTGACGGTATTGATGTTCCATTTTAGAGGCTTAACGATCAGTTCCTCATCTACATTGTCGGCCGGAATTCCAGTCTGGGAAAAATCGTAGAGGAGGTTGTTGGTCAAGACCTGGACGGGAAGCATCGGAAGGAACGGCAGCAGATAACTCGCCCCGACAACGCTGAACATGTTTCCAAAATTGGAACTTGCGCCCATCCGGATATACTTGACGATATTTGCAAAGACTTTTCTGCCTTCGATAATCCCCTCTTCAAGCACGAGGAGATTTTTTTCGAGAAGCACGATGTCAGCGGCTTCCTTGGCAACATCGACCCCGGAATCCACCGAAATCCCTACATCAGCCGCTTTGAGGGCAGGGGCATCGTTAACCCCGTCTCCCATGAATCCCACCACGCGCCCGCTGCTGCGCAGTTCCCTGACGATCTGCTCCTTCTGGGCCGGGGTAACTTTTACGAAGACATCCACGTCCAGCACGGTCCGTGAAAACTCTGCCGGCGGCAGTTGTGACAGTTGAGCGCCTGTAACGATCCTTTTTGGTTCCAGACCGACATCCCGGCAGACCTTGCTGGTAACGAGGCCGTTGTCGCCCGTCACGACCTTTACCTCGACGCCGGCCTGCCTCAAAAGTTCGATAGCCTGCCCGGCCGATTCCTTGGGGGGGTCTACGAAAGCGATATACCCCAAAAGGATTAGTTCGCTCTCGTCCGCCACGGTATAGGTGGTTCTCGTACGCGGGAACTCACGATAGGCAATTCCCAGCACCCTATAGCCGTCCTTGTTCAGCCGTTCGACTTCCTCAAAAAGGTCCTCCCGGATCATATCGATCAGGGGATATACTTCGTCGCCTATCTGATATTGGTTGCAACAGGTGTAGATCTCTTCGACCGCTCCTTTGCATATCAGAACGTGATCTCCTTCGTAATCGACGACGACCGACATGCGCCGCCGCTGAAAGTCAAAGGGCAGTTCGTCCACCAGGGTGCAGTACTGTTCGGCATCCAGATCGGAATGATCCACCACGGCACGGTCGAGCAGATTGCGCAGGCCGGTCTGATAATAGCTGTTGAGGTAGGCATAATTCAAAACGTCATCGCTTATGTGCCCTGTGATGTCCACATGCCGCTCGAGAATCACCTTGTCCTGGGTAAGGGTGCCCGTCTTATCCGTGCACAGTACATCTATGGCGCCCAAGTTCTGGATGGAGGGCAGACGCTTGACGATGACCTTCTTCTTGGCCATGGTCAGCGCGCCCTTCGCAAGGTTCACCGTCACGATCATCGGCAGCATCTCCGGGGTAAGACCCACGGCTACGGCCAGGCCAAACAGGAGAGCTTCCACCCAATCGCCTTTGGTCATGCCCACGATAAAAAACACCGCGCAAACCAGGACCAGCATGAATCGGATCATAAGCCATGTGAAAGACCGCACTCCTTTATCGAAACTGGTTTCTTCACGGCGCTCGAGCAGTCGCTCCGAGATGGAACCGAAAATTGTCTGCGTCCCGGTGTTTACGACCACACCCCGCGCCGTGCCGCTGGTGACGCTGGTTCCCAGAAAGCAGGCGTTGGTCAGGTCCAACGCGGTGCGGTCATGAACGCGCATAACGGAAATCGTTTTTTCGACCGCCATGGACTCCCCGGTGAGCGCCGACTGGCCCACGAAGAAATCCTTTGCGGCAAACAGCCGCAAGTCAGCCGGGATGATTGAGCCGGCTTGCAGCAGGACTATATCGCCCGGCACAACTTCCGATATCCGGATTTCCTTTTCCTCACAGTCGCGCAAGACCATAGTTCGTGACTGCACACGCTTTCCAAGCATCTCGACGGTATTGCTTGAACGGCGGTCCAGGATATAGGAGAGCCCGACGCTCAGGAACACCATCGCGCTTACGATAATCGCCGATTTGATCTCTCCGATAGCGCCGGAAATCACGGCAATGATCAATAACTGAACGACCAGAGGACTCTTGCACCTTTGGAAGATGTCTGCCCAGAAACCCATGTGCCTGGTATTAGAGAGTTCATTGGGACCGTACTCGTCCAGGCGCTTCTCAGCCTCTTCCGAACTCAGGCCACGCAAACCGGTATCAAGAGCAGCCAGCGCCTCCTGGGCCGGGAGAACGCAAAGATCGATCAATCGGCGCTCTTGTTCGGAAGCTTCCTGCGGCATTCTCGGATTGGCAGAGTCGGCGCGGAAAATCCCGGCGGACTTGTCGAAAAAATCCTTGAACATAGCAAAGAGTCTCATTCAGACAATTTGATTAAAAATTGAGGCAGGGGATGGATTAATTCCCTGCTTCGCTGCCATCTTCAGTTTGGGTCCAGCGGCAAGCAACAAAGCAGAGAAAAGAGAAAAAAGCTCTTTTGTGGGCTAAACCGCTGGGACTTGATCAGTCAAACAGGTGCAACTGTGACTGTCCAATTAGGAAACCTCCCTGCACAGGTCCAAAAAACAAACCCCGGGGAAAGCCGGGGTCGCATGAAAAACGATTCCGAACCTCCCCACTCGTTGATTTTCGGCAGTGCACAACGTAGGTCCCCGAGGGGCCAGCTGCTTTAGATAAAGCCTTATTCCGGCAGTGCCTGGTTTACCCATTGGCGTCTTTCGACATTTCTGGGCAGCAGCTTCTGTTCGTGCAAACGCCTCATACTAACGAGGATTTATCACGATTAATACGCACACATTCCAGAACTTGTCAACGGTGTGTTGAGCATTTTCCCCGTGGCTCGATCAAAAAGCGTGCGTCCTGTTCTGCAGTCAAGGAAAAAATTGCAAGCTTTTTGCAGCTTTCAGGTATAATTGATTGAAAAACCGACCTACAAGCGTAGAAAGTCATGTACAGAAAATTTTTCAGCATCAAAAGATCACCCTTCTCGATTGCCCCCGATCCGCGCTATCTCTACATGAGCGAGCAACACCGGGAGGCACTGGCTCATCTGCTTTATGGGATCAGGAGCGATGGGGGATTCGTGCTGCTCACGGGCGAGGTCGGCACGGGTAAAACGACCATTTGCCGGCGCGTCCTCCAAGCGCTCCACAAGAATATCGTCGTGGCTTTCATAATACATCCCACCCTCTCGGTTCCCGAACTGCTTGCAGCCATCTGCGACGAATTCGGCATAAGCTATCCCAGGAAAACGAGCATAAAGGAGCTGGTTGACCGAATAAACGTCTTCCTGCTGGACTTGAATGCCAAACGCAAAAAGGCCATTCTCATAATTGACGAGGCGCAAAACCTCAGCCGTGACGTTCTCGAGGAAATCCGGCTTCTCACCAATCTCGAAACAAACGAACGGAAGCTGCTTCAAATAATTCTTATTGGGCAGCCTGAACTCAGGGACAAGCTCGCAAGACCGGAGCTGAGACAACTGGCCCAGCGCATCGTGGCCCGCTGCCACCTCGATGCACTGTCAAAGAAAGACGTTTTCCTTTACGTGAATCACAGGCTTGGGGTTGCCGGGGGGAGAATCGGACTCTTCACTCAGGACGCTTTGGACAGTTTATATATCTACAGCGGGGGGATACCCAGGTTAATAAACAGTATCTGCGACCGCGCGCTCCTGGGCGCTTTTGTCCGGCAACAGGAAATCGTAGACAGGGCCACGATGGCAAAAGCCGCCGGCGAGGTGCTCGGAGCTCCCTTGTCCGGAACGCACCGGAGATGGAAAGCTGTAGTGGCGGCGGCAATCCTGATCTGTACCGGGCTGGGCCTTCTGTACTACTTCGCCAGCGGTTTTGAATCCCAAAAGACCGCTCATGTGCCCGGCCTTTCGAAGCCTTTGCCCGCAATAGCTCAGGCCCCTGAGGCGAGCGCATCCGGGACGGGCGCGAGTAATACGGTTGTGACTCAATCCGGGACCGATTCGAAGTCTTTGCCCGCAATACCGCCGACCCCCGAGGCGAACGTATCCGGGAAGGAACCAAATAATACGGATGGGGTTCAACCAACGGCGCAACAGCAGGAGACCGAGGCACGGGAACCTCATGAGGTGAATTCGGCCGATAAATCTCAACATAATTCCGGGCTCTAGATATGTCGTATATCCTTGATGCACTCAAAGAATCCGAAAAGGCTCGAGGAAGCCGGAAGACCCGTGCTCTGCTCGCAGAACCCGCCGAAGTAATTCTTATCCCACCTTCGCAACCTCGAAAAAGCTTACCGCGCTGGCCATATATTGCTGTGCTCATCCTGCTCGTCAATGCCGGTATCTTTGCTTTCTGGCTGCGCCCCTGGCAATGGGGCGGAACAAACCTTTCCGGCAGTGGCATCTCCGGTGGGCAATTTTCGCAAACCAGCCGGCAGGAAGCCCCGGTAATTCCGCCCGCGCCCATGACGCAGATGGAAGTGAAGCAGGAAGCCACGGAAATGAAGCCGGATGAGAAGCAAAACCCGGCGCCCACGACGCAGATGGAAGTGAAGCAGGAGGCTACAGAAAGCCAGCGGGGGGAGAAGCAAAACCCGGCGCCCAATCCTCCAGCCTCCGACGTGGTGACGGCCGTCTCCGCCGTTCCGCCCGTGAGCGGAACGCAAACTCAGGAGACCGTTCAAAATCGAACTGTTGAAAATGTAGTACCGCCCAAAGATCAAGAAGCAATGCAAAGTCTGAAAACCGAGCCGGTCCGCGCCGATCAGGCGCCGGCCCAACCCCCGCCCACGACCCCTGACGTATCCCGAAAAGATGAGGTTGCCGCCAAAAAGCCCGATGGCCACAAACCGCTTCTGAACCCAAAAGCCGCCGAAATAAAAAAGGGCCTCAAGACCGCAAAGCCGGAAGCGGCCCCGAAGAATCAGACTGCACGTGTCGAGCAGCTCCAGCGGCCGGCGGCCGCCAGTGATATCATTTCAGATATGAAGCCCATTGCCGAGCTGGGTGCATCCTCAGGCAAACCGGCTGCCGTGCAGGAGCCGAAGTGGCATGAACTGGCCCCGCAAGTCCGGGACGCCCTCCCGAGTTTGTCCTTTTCAATGCTTGTTTACGCCAAAAAACCCGAGGGCAGATGGATAAACATAAACGGATCCAAAAGACGGGAAGGTGAAGAGATTTCCGCAGGTCTTAAACTGGAGGAGATCACCCCGGAAGGGGCAATTTTCAGCTATCAGGGGCACCGTTTCTATAAGGGCGTCGTCGGAGACTGATACGAAGTTGCGTTCAAGAACAGGGCTGGTCATCGCCATGGCATGGAGAGGAAAGCTTTGTTACCCGCAGATAGACGCAGATGGACACAGATAAAGACTCCGGGGCACCCTCAGTCGTTAGGTTAGCGCTTAAGGAAAACCTTTCCCCGCTCTTTTTGGGGTTATCAAAACTTCCATATACGATTTGATGCGCAGGCCCGCCACATAGCTGCGCTGCCCGATCAACGGACAACCTCGCTCGCCGAATTATAGAGGCCGGAGGCTACCTTCCTCTTGACCAAATCTTCAAGCTGAGGGGTTAAATTGACGTTCATCGGCTTGGAAACCTCGCTTTTTCAGGATGCCCTCAGAATATAAAGAAATTAGCAATGATTGTTAATCATTGACAATGCTCCTCCGTAGTCATGTCATCGATTCCTTCTGTTGCGTTACCCCCACGGCCGTGCTGCACCGCAGCTCGCTAAAGGGGGAACGAGAGGGGAAGGGGACGGCACCGACTCCACAAAACTCCAACCATTGGTTGGAGAAATCAGTTGGCTGAAAAACTTGGTAATTATGGGGCGCTGCAAAGATGGCCGAGACCGGAAAAGCCCGCGCGAGAGGAAAAGGCAACACCGCATACCACGGAACAGCGCCAAATGCTAATTTTAGTATGTAGAACTAAAGTTAGCATCCAAGTACTTTGGCCGAAATACAGCGTGAGTCATGCCCAAGTGAAAAGCGCAATTTTGGTAAAATTTGGACAGAGAGTGCGTCAGGAACGTACCAGGCGAGGGCTTTCGCAGGAACAGCTAGCGGAATTAGCCGGAGTGCATCGTACCTACATCGGGATGATTGAGCGGGCAGAGAAAAACATCACTCTCGAAAGCATTGAAAAGCTGGCGAAAGCCCTGGATCTTACGCCAGAAGCACTACTTCGCGCCGATGTTTAACAGGTTCCCAAAATAGAGGGGAGCATGACCAAAGACTACACCAATGCTCACAGGTTTACGTCCTCTGTTTTACAGGCAATAATCCATGATGCACGGGCATTTTTCACCAAGACACCTGTGTCATCATTCCCGCCGGATGAAAAGTTTGAGGGAGGTGGTGTCTATGCCCTTTATTACAAGGGAAATTTTAAACTTTACAAAGCGATCTCGCTGACAACCATTAAGGAGGAGTCTTTGCCAATATACGTTGGCAAGGCTGTGCCTGCAGGCTGGCGGACAGCCAGAATAAACACCACGAGCAGAACGCCCCTGTTTAGCCGGATACGTGAGCATTTTCGGAATATTAAGCAAGTTGAAAACCTTTCCCCTACCGATTTCAAATGCAGGTATATGATCCTCGATGGTGATGAGAGCCGAATCATTGGTCCGGTTGAAGCAAGTCTTATCAGGAAGTTTCAGCCTTTATGGAACACGATCATCGATGGCTTCGGCAACCATACGCCGGGCGAAGGCCGGTTCAACCAGGCAAAATCGGGTTGGGATGTTCCACATCCCGGCAGGACCTGGGCAGCGAGATGTATGGGAAAGCCGCCTGATTATGATGACATGGTAAAAAGAATCGGTGCGTATGCGAAGTTGAGGCGAAAGAGTTGATTATCGACCGAGCACAACGGCAGTTTCATACAGGGGGGTTTGTTTTTTGGTTTTTGCGGTGCGCACTGAAGAGTCCATGATACTTGACCCCGTTCGCTTCGTCCGCAGCAGGATAATGTCTTTTTTCCTCAGCCCTGACAATTCTCCGATATCTGCGAATATTTCGTCGGTTTTGATTTCCAATCCCTGAAGGATGCTGTTGCCTATTACTACGACGGCTGTGCCTGTTGGTTTCAACAGCTTGCCGAGGGTCACGCAAAATCTATATGAATCATTAAAGTACGTGGCTGCATAGTTTGCCCAACCATGACCGCCGTATGTTTTCCGATCGGAGTTTATTTCCCTGAGAAGTTCGAGTTTTTTTTCGAGTAAGGCATGGTGAAACTCAAGCGGTATTGTTTCCTGGTCCCGGACTGTCTGCCAAAACTTACCAAAGCTTTGCTGCTCGATGGGGCGGAGGTCCTTTGGATCGGTTGCAATTCCCAGCCAGAAGAGTTGCGGCCGGGTATTCCGGAGATAATGATAATTGTTCAGGTATGGGGGCGAAGTTACCAGCAGGTCAACCGTTTCTTCCTCGCAAAAGTTCAGAGCATTAAAAAAAGTTTCATTAAAAACCCGGGCCTTGCTGTTAGCCGCCGTTTCTCCATAGAGTTCCTCGAATTCCTTAATATCCGAAGACATGTCGCGGATTTTGGCAGCAAGGATTTGTTCAACCGGCGCGTCCAGAATATTCTCTTTTCCGGAAGATTCTCTCCTTCCCAGGCTTGGTTCGTATGAATAATTGGAGAAACTAACCATCACTGTGCCGAAGGCGAGCCGGAACAGATCCCTTACTTCCACGTTTTTAATGTTCGGCAGATAGTCAGTTACTATGAGTGCCTTCCTTTGAACCTCAGGGCTGAAAAACGCTATCCTGGTGCCAAACTTATCAGGTGGGCCACTTCTCGGTTTATAGTCTTTGTCCGCCACCCTGACAGCATAATAGTGCAGGAACTGTTGCAGCTGTTCGTCTACGCGTCGCGCGTCCAAACCTCTTGCCGACAACTTGATTTTGCATGCCAGGTAAGCATACGGGTTAATCTCAAACCCGACCACATTATAGCCATGCATGATCCCCTCGGTCAGGGTAGTGCCCACTCCCGCGAAAGGATCAAGGATCGTTACCTCTGATGCTGGAACAGAGGGGGCGAGATAATTCCGGAAGCAATCCTCGACGAAGTTTGAAGAGAACCCGGCAATCCAGGGAACCCAACGGTGAAAGGGCAGTTTTTTGTTGCCGTTGAATGCCGAATCCCTGAAAGACGCTGTTTTGTCTTCGTAAACTGCCGACCCGTTGTTCTGATAAAGAGAGAGTTGAATAGGGCCGTGTAAATATTGTTTTTCAGCGAACGCTTTGATCCTTCGAATATTTTCCTGTGTGAAGATTCTCCACCCGTTCCTGTCTCGTTTGACTTCCGGGAATCTACCCTCCAGCAGCCAGCGTTTCAAAGTGATCGGGGCGATGCCAACCCCCTTTGCAGCCTCAGTCAGAAAACAAGTGCTGGCAGACACAAATGGTCTCCTTATGTTTTTTCATAGTCCGTAAAGAGCCGTATCAACCACTATCACAGCCCCGCGGTTTTGGTCAATATTACTTTTCGGATAGAAGGCTTGCTGCTTGTGCCAAAAACCAAGCTTTTTGACACAAAAATCACCTCCTATGATATCAAGGTTTTAACCATGTCGGAGATCTTCAGGGACTAAAAATGGAAAGATGGTGTACACAGTACCGATGATTTCAAGCTTGCCTGCCGATCTGAAGGGGCACGCTGCCCGATCGGAGCAGATTGGCAAGTTGCTGGAACACCTGTAACGAAAACTTGGGTAAAGTGGCTCAGTTTAAAATTATTGAACTTTCTCAGGCGTGCTTTAGGCGAACAACCCTTTTATGTTCGACTGCAGTTCAGCGGTCTTCTGCATCCGGGCGTGGTCCCGGTCCCTGCCGATCTCATCCAGTTCATTCTGAGCCTGGACCAAAGCCGGATCGTCAAAGGACTTGCCCTCCCGGTGGGCGTCGATCATTGCCCGGTAACAGGAGATCATTCGACCGATCATCTCGGCGGCGTATTCTCTACCCTGCACCTTAAGGGTGTGCAGACCCAGGTCCATGTAATCCCAGAGTTCTTTTCCATTAATGACAAAGGCAACGTTCGGATGGCTCCTGATGCGGGAATTGATTTCTTCGATTTTTTCATCTCCAACGGAGCGTTGCCTGAGCACTTTGCGCCGCTGCTCATCGGTGAGCAGGCAAAACCTGAAGCAACTTCCGCTCCTGTCCGGCCAGCCTTCATATTCGACTATTTCATTTCCGTCTTCGTCGCGGTAGGTGCGCTTTATATAGCTGTCGCTGATCAATTCGTGGAAGAGGCAGTTTCCGACCCCGCCGACACATCTGTTGCCGTGTACCAGCACTTCGGTTGAAAGCCCGAGCCTGTCGGCCGATTCCTTGAAGTTCTTGAGTTTGGCCGGGGTATCGATTTCCGTGGCGGCGACGATCTGTGTGGCGCCATATTCTTTATATCCGGCCATTTGCGCAGCCGTCTGGATATTGCACCCGACGCTGGCGTGGATGACCAGTTCCGGGAATTTATCCCTGACAAGCTGCATGACTTCGGGTGTTTTGACTATAACGCCTTCGGCGCCCCAGGATGCGTATTTCCCGACCTTTTCGATTACCAGCGTCCATTTCTCAGGCGGAATTTCGGCGTTCAGGGCAATCCGGATCTTCCCGCCAAATCGTCCTGCGATTTGGATTGATTCGCGTATAAGGGAATCTTCAAGCTCCCAGGCGCACTTTCGCCTGCTGAACCCCTTTGAGCCGACGTAAACAGCCTCCGCACCACCTGCAAAAGCCTCTTCGACCATCCGGAGACTGCCCCCGGGCGCTAACAGCTCGTTCATATCATGCCCTCTCCAGAATGAGGCATCCACCGAAGAAAAGTTAATCGCCAGTTGAAGTATATCCGCATTTTAAGCATCAATCGACAAAGAATCCACAGTAACCATAGTGAATGGTGAATGGTGAATGGTGGTCTATTTCAGCCTGCCGAAGTTGTGGTAGGAGCAATCCCCATAAGCACTCAAATAAGCGCGTAATTACCTGTATTGATTAGGGCAATATTTATAATTAACACGGTAAACCTCCGGATCTGCCGGCGGACTCACAGAGTTTGACATTTCCGGGAATGCACGAAAGTTCGCATGGTGGGCCGCTTAAAGCTCCATGAAAGGCCCCAGGGTCTGATGTCGTCATTCCGGCGGCGCTTTTGAGCCGG
>JBKQTS010000139.1:0-14682 GCA_052143075.1 Syntrophobacteraceae bacterium
GCAGGCGTTGCGCCTGCCCTCTACTCTAGCCCGTCTCTCATTTCAGAAACGAAAGTAGAGAATTACTTTATATTGATCCGAGAGAATATTGGTGTGACGACCTTATTTACAATGAACTTTGAAATGACATTGGCAGCATCTTTGCCTTCGTTGACTGAAGTTGGAGTTCCAGAAGAAACTCTTACACCGCTTAACTGCAACTGGACCTGTGTTTGCACTGTAATCGTCTGCCCCAGATGAGTCGGAAAGATGGTGGCCTCAGCAGTAACTTTACCCGTCACCGTCTCCGAGAAGGTCGCTGTATTCTTGGTGGCCTTTACTGTTATAGGGGGAAATGTTAACGAAGTAACAGTAACGATGGTGTCTGGGAAGTCTGGCTGTAAGGTACCAATAATATCAGCTTGAATCGCTGGTATGAGTTCACTTGTGGGGACGACGACTTGCCCTTGTTTGTTGATGGTGAAAGGTCCAACTGTACCAAGTTGGAAACTAAACAGGGTACCGGACTCAAAAACCCAAGTGTCGTTGACCTCCTGATTCTTTAGAATAGTTGCTTTTAAAGAGAATAAGCCGGAAGTGGAACTCGTGACTGTTGCAGATCCCGTAATGATCCACGTCCCTCCAATGGGGGGGGAGGAAGCTTTTGCAAAACCTGGAACACACAAAAGCATCATACAAACGACGATCACAGCAATCAAACGTTTCATAACCTCTCCTATTGTTGGTTGTTTGTTGTAAGCCGGAACAATGCAGCAACTTCAGCGTCAAGTAACCCCACCGCATTTTCCAGCCGGGTCTTTGCCCAAAAAACTTCAGTTGCGCGCCTGAGACCGGAAAAAATATAAGGCCAGGCAGCAGGTGTCGCATATGAAAACGTTCAGCAGGATGACGCCGCACCTGTTTGCCCTGACACTCTCGATGGCGAATTGCGGCTGTGTGAAACCCTCGGCGCTAAGACCGCAGCCACGAATTATTTCGGCGCGGGATTCACATGCCGGTTCATCGTCGTCCACGACTGTGACCCTGGAATTTCTGAGAGATCTCATAATCCCAACTTTCAAGTGGCGCAGACTTTTTCCCAGCCCATAGATTCAATTTTCCAGAGGCGCATGCACCTTTTGAAACTGCGTGAGTTTTTGGGAATTGCGGATTACCGAATCAAGAGACCGTTTTTGACCAATCGTATAGAAAACATTCAAAGCAAATTAAGTACGGCCCTCTGTAACGTCAACGGTCTATGCATGAACGTCGT
The DNA here is from genome assembly GCA_052143075.1 of Syntrophobacteraceae bacterium. Taxonomy (GTDB): domain Bacteria; phylum Desulfobacterota; class Syntrophobacteria; order Syntrophobacterales; family Syntrophobacteraceae; genus SbD1. Next base: position 1,253 of record JBKQTS010000139.1, read on the forward strand.
GAACTCGGCGGCTATGCGATGAGTCGTCAACTGGATGATCATCATCAGATCGTATTTCCGGAATAATGCCTCAACCTCTGCGCTATTCCTCCAAACCGCATGTTGTGATCCTGAACTTCGCGCGATTGGGCAGAAGTCAAGCCGCCTCCGTCAGAGAGCAGTATCGGCGCTTTGCGCGGATGATCGATAGAGTTCGATAAGCTGGGAATTTACCTTGGTGGCCATATGACGGCGGTTTTCCTTTTTCCTGGAACCTGCTGGGTCGGGCTGTTCATCAGAAACTGGTTGTGCGATGGAACGTCGTTGTTTTTTTGAATTGATATGTTAGTATGTAATTACTGTGATTACCTAAGTTTTATTTCAATAAAATGGTGCCGATATGGAAAAGCAGCTTCGCGCAAGAGACGTTAAATTGGTGCCGATTGGCAACTCAAAAGGTGTTCGTATCCCTAAATCTCTCCTGCAAAAATATGGTTTCTCGGACTCCTTGGTGCTAGAAGAAACCGGTCAAGGCATTCTCCTGAGAAAAAAACGAGAGGACAAACTCTCATGGGAAGAGACTTTCAGGGCAATGGCCAAAAAAGGCGAAGACTGGTCGGATTTGGATGCTGCACTTCTGGATGGCTTGGAGGAAGGCGGCGTTGAATCCTAAGAGATACACAATCTATTTCGCCGATTTGAATCCCGCCATAGGCAGTGAAATTAGTAAGGTTCGTCCCGTCGTCATCGTCAGTCAGGACGCTATGAACCAATACCTGGAAACGGTAGTCGTCTGCCCTTTAACCTCAACACTTCATCCCCGTTGGCGCTCGCGGTTGCAAATAACCTGTGCGGGAAAAGCGGCCGAAATAGCTGTTGATCAAATACGAACCATCAGCAAGAAGCGTTTGAGAGAAAGGATCGATCAATTGCCGGCCTCGCAAGCCTCTCAATTGCGAGGAATCATCACCGAGATGTACGGTGAATAGTGAGTTATGAGAAGAATCAATCAGCGCTGAGTTATTTCCACCCGCTTGTGGCGAGTTGGTTTGCTGAATCCATCGGCATGCCCACTGACCTGCAGATGGCGGCTTGGCCGCAAATCGCGGCAGGAGAGCACGTCCTCATCACTGCTCCGACAGGAAGCGGGAAGACGATGGCTGCCTTCCTGTGGGCAATCAATGAGCTGATCGTGGGAAAATGGCCTCCGGGCCGTTTGAGCGTGCTCTACGTTTCACCGCTCAAAGCACTTAATAACGACATCCGCAGAAACCTCACGAGGCCGCTTTCCGAAATCAAAGCAGTCTTCTCGCGATCGGGAGAACATTTCCCTTCTCTTGGAATCGCAATAAGAAGCGGCGACACGCCTCAGTCCGAACGGCGCAAAATGTTGCGCGAACCGCCTGAAATCCTGATCACAACACCGGAGAGCCTCAATCTGCTGTTGAGTTCCCACGGGGGCCGATCCATGCTGACAAATATCCGAACCGTGGTTCTGGATGAAATTCATGCGGTAATGGACAGCAAGCGTGGTGTACATCTCATTACCGGAGTCGACAGGCTGGTGCCGCTTTCCGGTGAGTTCCAGCGCATTGCCCTTTCGGCTACCGTCCGACCGCTCGAGACAGTGGCTCAATTCGTCGGAGGCTACCGAATGGTTGGCGATCTCCGCAGCCCCGGCTACTCCGCCAGACCGGTCCGCATCGTGTCCTCTTCCCAAAAGAAGGACTACGGACTCACTGTTCGATTCCCCGAGGCCGCCGCCGGTTGGGATGATCGGGACTCCTTCTGGCAGCCGTTTGTGGACGAAATCAAAGAGATGGTCGCAAGGAACCGATCGACCCTGGTTTTCGCCAACAGCAGGCGGCTATGTGAAAAGCTCACACATCTGCTCAACGAGGGCGAACCGGCTCCCGTGGCCTATGCCCACCATGGCTCCCTCTCCCGCGAAATCCGCACCGAAGTGGAAAAGAAGCTCAAGGCCGGAGAACTGCGTGCCATTGTCGCCACGAACTCATTGGAGCTAGGCATAGATATCGGAGCACTTGATGAGGTGATTCTGCTTCAGGCGCCTCCATCGTTTTCTTCCGCCATTCAACGGATCGGCAGGGCAGGTCATCGGGTAGGGGAAGTCAGCCGCGGAACTCTCTGCCCCATCGATGCCCGGGATATTTTGCAGACTGCCGTACTGTCCGGGGGAGTCCTCCGTCAGGACATCGAAGCGGTGCATCCGATTCTCTCCCCACTGGACGTGCTGGCCCAAATCATCGTTTCCATGACCGGCGTCGAAGCATGGAATCTCGATGACCTCTATGCCCGGCTTAAAACCAGCTATCCCTACCAAACACTCAGCCGCCGACAGTTCGATCTCGTGATCGAGATGCTGGCAGGCAGGTACGCCGGCAGCCGGCTGCGTGAGCTGAAACCGCGGATAGCTATCGATAAACTTGAGAACACGGTGACGGCAAGAAAAGGTGCACTGCAGGCAGTCTACTTTTCCGGCGGCACCATCCCCGACCGGGGCTACTTCCATCTGCGCCACAATGAAAGCGGGGCACGAATCGGGGAGTTGGACGAAGAGTTCGTCTGGGAAGCTTCAATCGGCCAGGTGTTTACCCTCAGCACCCAGAACTGGAAGATTGAGCGGATCACTCACAACGATGTCTTCGTTACTCCGGCTCGACCCGGGGCTGCAGCTCCCCCGTTTTGGAAAGCCGAGGAAAACCTGCGCGATTCTCATTTTTCGGAGCGGATAGCAGATTTTCTGGAAGCGGCTGAGGGGCTGTTGGAAGATTCCGAGGTGAAAGCCTTTTTCCAGAAAACGCCCATCCTGAACACCGGCGCCGTAGAGCGGCTCGCAGGTTTGCTCTCTGCCCGGTCTTCGCTTCTCCATCCCCGCGATTCATTGTTCACTCTTCAATGTCTTGATCATAGCGCCGTGGAACGGCTGATTACCTTTCTGATGCGGCAAAAGGAGGCGACCGGGCGCCCTCTGCCACACCGGCGTCATCTACTTATAGAGTATATCAGCTCGGGCCCTGGAGGATATCCCGGAAATCAGCTCGTGCTTCACACCATTTGGGGCGGCCGCATAAACCGGCCATTTGCCATGGCCCTCGAGGCGGCATGGGAGGGTCGCTTTGGTTACAGGCCAGAGATTTATCCGGGAAATGACTCCATCATGTTGCAACTGCCTCATGAAGCAGGCGGTGAAGAAATCCTCTCCCTGGTCACCAGCGTCAACTTTTCCGGGCTGATAAGGAAGAAACTCGAAGGCTCCGGTTTCTTTGGGGCCAGATTCCGAGAATGCGCCGGCCGCGCGTTGCTCCTGACCCGCCGCCAACTAAACGAGCGCATGCCTCTCTGGGTTAGTCGGCTTCGTTCTCAAAGGCTGCTTGACTCCGTGCTCCAGTATGAGGATTTCCCTATCCTTCTGGAGGCATGGCGCACCTGCTTAAAGGATGAGCTCGACCTGGAAGGACTTGCCAAAGTTCTTGCCGACCTGGAATCGGGCATCATCACCTGGTCGGAAGCTCATACCGGTCACCCCAGCCCAATGGCTCAGTCCATCAGTTGGCCCCAAATCAACCAATACATGTATATGGACGACCAGTTAAGGGCGGGGAAGGGTTCAAAGCTACGGTCCGATCTTTTGCACGAGGTAGTCTCGATCCCCGAGTTGCGCCCGGCGGTTTCTGTTGAGTTAGCCGAACGGTTCGAGCTAAAGCGCCAACGGCTTAGCCCCGGCTATTCGCCGGACAGCGCTCCGGACCTGATCGAATGGGTAAAGGAACGACTTCTTTTGCCTCAATCCGAATGGGAAAGGCTGCTTGGCGCCATAAGACGCGATCACGACCTGGACCCTGAAACCGTGCTTGAGTCCACTTACGCCGCCAAGCTGGTGCGGATCCACCCGCCTGAGGCGACTGAGCCGCTGATTGTTGCACTTGAGAATCTTCCGCGCATAAGCCTTGGTTTGCATTGGGATATCGACTCCCTGCCCGCTTCATGGCTGGACTCAGGAGAAACCTTCCGGGCTTCCCAATTGCGGAATCTCCTTTCGCAGCTCAAGGATTCCGAGCAGGCTTCCGAGGATCAGGACGAGCTGTTCACGGCGATCTTTTCGGAATGGCTCCAGTTCTATTCGCCCCGGAGGATGGAATTCGTGCGGGCAACCCTTGGCCTGGACAACGACCGACTGGCAGGAGCTGTGGAGGCGCTGATCGATGCGGAAAGGCTCGTTTCAGGACGTCTAAAGCAGAATGACGAGCAGGATAGCATCTGCGACAGCCAAAACTATGAAGTGATGCTCCGGCTTTCGCGGGCAGCGGCCATACCGGCCTTTTCCGCCCTTGGTGTGGAGTGGCTGCAGCCCTTTCTTGCTGAATGGCAAGGTCTTGTCACCCCGGAATCCGAAGCCGACCTTGATGGACTGTTCCGAAGAATAGAGCAACTCGTCTCCTGCCCCGTTCCAGCAGAACTTTGGGAAACGGAAATTTTTCCAGCGCGGCTTAGACCTTACGATCTTTCCTGGCTGGACTCGATCATGCAGCAAAGCGATCTTCGCTGGGTTGGGATGAACGGCAGGCGGGTGGCCTTCTCCTTTGAGCCGGATTTGGATCTTCTTCAAGAAGAAGGCGCCGAGCGGGCGCAGGCCATGGTTGCCAAGCCTGGAACGCAGGACCTCCCGATCATGAGCGCCGAGGCCACAGGCGGGAGCGGGGGGCGGGCATACGGAAAGCCGCTCCTTCGCCTTGTCCAAGCGTCTGATAAAGGGACGGAAGAGGATACCGAAAGGATGGAAAAAGATGCGGATATAGGCCGGCTCTTTTTCGACCCGGCGGCTCGCTACGATTTTGCAACTCTTGCGGGTCTATCCGGCACTGGGCCGGCAAGGCTTTCCGATATGCTCTGGAAAGAGGTTTGGCAGGGCAAGCTCACAAACGACACGTTCGCGTCCCTTCGCCATGGGATCGAAAACAACTTCACGGTGTCGGACGGGAAGGCGTTGATGGCCAGAGGTAGCCGCAGACGCCGGCACAGACAAAGAACCGGCTTTTCCATGTGGAAGGGCTCGCTTCCGACGGTCGGGAATTGGATGCGTATTCGATGGCCAAAGCGCGAAGACGATCTCCTGGAAAGGGCCGAGCGAGAGAAAGAACGGGTGCGGTTGCTTCTGGACCGTTATGGCATCATATTCCGTGAGCTTCTGCAAAACGAGCTGCCCGCATTCAGTTGGGGCAATATCTTTAGAGCCCTGCGGCTGATGGAGCTTTCGGGAGAAGTCCTGACCGGCTATTTTTTTCAAGGAGTGCCTGGCCCGCAGTTTATTTCTCATGAGGCTTTCCGCATGCTGCAAAGGAATTTCCCGGAGGAGTCTGTTTACTGGATTTGCGCCACAGATCCGGCATCCGTTTGCGGCATAAGGCTGGACGCTCTGAAAGGAAAGCTCCCCCGGCGGGTTCCGGGAACCCATCTGGTCTATCATGGCAGTAAGCTTGTCATGGAATCACGGCGCAGCGCAAAGACTCTTATCTTTCATTTGCCCGAGAACGCTCCTCACCTGCAATCTTACCTTAGATTGCTCCACCACCTGCTCACAAGAAGATTTCAGCCGATGCGCCGCATTGTCATCGAAACTATCAACGGCGAAGACGCATCCCGGAGCCCCTATGCCGAAGCCCTTAAAATCAACTTTGACGTTTCCCCGGACTTCAAGAACCTGATCCTCTACCAAAAACACTTGCATGCCCGTGGGGCCTGAAAAACGGTGGTACCGCCAGTATCCTTTCGATTTCGAAAGAGTCCGGTTTGCGGCGATTCGGTAAACAAATGATTCGAAAACGGCGAGGATTCCGGCGCCCTATTTTTCAAAGCAGAGGAGATCTGTCAGGACTTATACCGGTCATGGCCATCAGACACTCCTTTGGACGGTCACCACGATCTTCCCTTTTTGTTGGTTGGATTCCATGTACTGGTGGGCATCAACAATGCTTTCCAGTGGGAAAGTGCGGTCGATGATGGGTTTCAGCGCACCGGATTCGATCCCGTTATAGATGAATCGTTTGCCGCGAGCAAGCCTCTCGGGGTCCCTAACAATCTCAAACATGGTGTAACCTCGCACTGTTAAACCCTTGGCCAGCGCTGGGAACAAAGGGAAGGTGGTTGGTGCCGTCGACAATGCACCGTATTCAAAGATACTCGCACCAGGAGCGGCAGCGTCGGCAAGTTTTCCCAGTAAAGGTCCGGCAACGGGATCAAAGACCAAGCTGACGCCTTTTCCTGAAGTCATGGCCATCACGTTTTCAACCAGATCCTGTTCCTCAGTAACTATGACGTGATCTGCCCCTGCGCCCATGAGAAAAGATTTCTTTCCTGCGCCGCGAGTGGTGGCGATGGCGAGCGCCCCGGCAGACTTTGTGATCTGAATCGCTGCCAGTGCCACGCTACTGGTCCCCGCGGTGATCAACACGAATGCATTTTTTTGTAATTGACCGAATTCAATAAGCGCACCGAAAGCGGTTAGATACTGCATCCAGATCGCAGCGCCTTCGACTGGCGATAGATTACCCGGATAGTGGGTCACGGCGTAGGCCGGAACGACCGCGCTCTCACCGTAGACCCCATAGGTCCCCATCGAAAAGGAGGGTATGGTGCTCACTCGGTCGCCGATTTGGATACCGCTGACGCCGGGCCCCACTGCGTCGACGATCCCTGCTGCTTCATAGCCGAGTCGTGAGGGCAGCTCCGGGGTTTGCAGGTACTGTCCCTGCCGGAACATGACTTCGGCGCGGTTTAGGCCAATGGCTTCAACCGCCAGACGAACCTCGCCCTCTCCCGGCTCCACGAGAGGTAATTCCTCGACCTTGAGTACCTCGGCTCCTCCCGTTTCGTAAAAGCGAACGATCTTTGGCATAGCGCTTCTCCCGTTGTTGTTTAGATTTTATGATAAGGCAACCCGACCACATTGTCATCATACGGGGTGACCAGGCTCGCTGATCATGAAGGCTTGCCAACTTGTTGCAAATCCACCTCGGATCAAAACGCTCAATACATGAGCCAACATCAGAATTCCAACTTAGTGTTCAGGGTTGCTCCCGCATCCAGCGTGACCGGCTCAAGGTCCTGAGAAAGGTCCATGAACATGGTATTACCAAGTTCGCCTGATGGTTTATCTTTCATTGCCTCCTATGCCTCCCGTTCAGTGGGGGTATGGATCAGGTGCACACATTTGGCTGACGCTGCTTCCGGAGGGGGAGGATGAAGAGGATGAGGCTTTGCCCTCAATAATGCGTCAACTTGACCCCCAACTCGAGCCGAACCGCATTTCCGGGTCGGATTCCATCCGAAAAAGCTGATGTAGCCTCGGATTGCAAAGAAAAGCAGCCTCCGGAGAAAATTAGGCGGACTAAGGGACGCAAGAGAAACTAACTCTTCCATTCTCTAACAATGACTGGTCGCCCCATCAGTTGGCTTTTTCCTTTTGGGCATGGTGAAACATTATCCAGTGGATGGTTGGCTCAACTGGGCTGACATCAGATGGTCACGCCAGCTCCGAATTGCACGGAGTACGTGCTTCTGGTGTTCCTTAAGTCCTCCCAATCCTTTTCTGCCGAAATGAAAATTCACTTCGACAAACACCGGGTCCCCCTCATCCGGGAACATGAGATCAAAGCCGGCAATATCGATTCCCGCACCCCTACAAAATGCACGGACAGCGGAAACGCCCTTCTGCTGCAATTCGGGCCAGCCCCCGTGATCGAGTCTCGCGCCTCGGCAGACGTTGTTGTAAAACTGCCCACCGCCAACACGAAAATAGCTCACAGCCTGGTCTCGATAGATCACCACACGAAGGTCTTTTCCACCGTGTTCCACCCATTTTTGGATCAACAGGGGCTTATCCTTTGGGAGATTTAGAATATACTTGGGTATATCTTCCCGCCCATAGATCGGAAAGACCGTCTCGCCCCCTCCACCAAGGTCCCCTTTGAGAACCATCGGATATCCCCAAGGGGATCCGTGTTCGTTTAGGTAGGCTTGCAGACTGAGAGGAGTCTCAAAGACAAGGCTGTCCGGATGCCGAACTCCCATTCTATGAAAGAGATGGACTTGCCTGGTCTTGCCCTGGAAGTTGAACCGAGCCTCCAGGCGTGGGAACCAATTTTTTGCATGTTCAATAATGCTCCGATATATCCAAGGAGAGACGTGCGAAGGCAGTAATACGCCGGTAGCCTTCCTGAGAAGGTCTATTGTTCCCGGGTCCTCGATCGCAGTCAATGGAGGAAGGTTCTCTTCCATTCTGATCTCAGGCCGAAAGGAGACGAAGTAGGGCGGCATCAACGACTCCAATAATGAGAAAAATTATGGACGGCATTCATTGGTTTAAAGAATGGTCCACATGCATGCAATCGCTCTGCTATGTATGAAGGGAGAAAAGAGGCAATCCATGCAAGGTGAACAAAAGTCCTGCCATCTTAACATTTTCCTGAGAAAGCCCGCAAGCATCTCAGTTGATATTGTGAAGCCGCCCGAGAAAGGATAGGCTACTTTGGAGAGCACAACTGCACAAAACTTATCTTGCCACTGCGAGAAATCCCGATGTAGCTGACGTGCATTGCCACAAGCATTATGAAGGACGCTTGAGGGAATGTAATGAGCCTGAACACCCGCATCACCACCGATGCGAAGAGTGGGCCCGGGAGCGTGAAAAGGAATGCCTCGATGATTGTTATAAGGAGCATCCAAGGTATTAGAGTTTGAGGCATAGTCAGGCGTCAAAACAACCAGCGTCACGGATAAGCTGACACGCTGTCTCGGGAGTCATCAGAGCGGCACCGCCAGGTACTTGAAATATCTAAATATGATTTACGCCGTGAATTCAATTCTGTTGAGGTCCTTGGAAAAACTTAGGCAGGGCATTTTGGAGGGGCAATTTCGCGCTCTTTGACTCCGATCTTGGCGAACAGCTTTTGCTTGATATGCTCGGCAAAAACTTGCCATTTTTTCTCGCCGTATGCTTCTCCCTCCCCTCCGGACAGAAATCCGATAGGGATTTTAAATCCGCCGGCTGAAGCTTTGCCTCCGCCATAGTAGCTGCCCGATCCGTCTTTGCCGAACACGTCCTTGATGAATTCATCAGGATCAAGGGTTATCTTCGTTGTCCGCAACGATCCGATGATTTCTTCTTCGTGCTCACTGCCGGTAACAATGCCGTAAACGATTGCGGTATGGATGTTTTCTTCGGTCACCAAAAAGTCGGCGACTTGCGGAATTACGTCTCGATCTTCAGCACGCAGATGACCGATGCCCGCTATAGAGAAACTTTCAGCGGTCACACGGTTCTCGAGGGCCCGATGAATGATTTCCATGGTTTTTTTCGAGCGAGACTGATTCATGATCTGCTGCAGCAAATCTGCATCTCTAAAACTGCTCAAATAGGCGGCAGCGTGGAAATCCTCGATACTGGCTCTGGTCAAACCGTTAGTGTCGGTAATGATGCCGTGTGTAAGGGCCGTCGCAACCATTACGTGTTCCTTGTGAGATTTGTCCATTTGAACAAGTCCCTGTTCCAGGTATTCAGCGTAGATTGTAGCGGCCGCCCCGTAAGTTCGTCGAATGTCCTTGAAAACGGGCTCCAACCTCTGTTGGAGTTCATGATGATCCACGACTACCAGAGCAGGCACGCCCACCTCCTCCAGATGCCTGACTATCTTTTCCGCGGTTGTCCCCTGATTATCTACATAAACAGCACCCGCGTATTGTTTACATTCAAGAAGGCTATCAAAGCGAACAAGTTCGATACCAAGCAATTTCACCAACGCGATATTTTGCGGATGGCTGATCTTCCCGTCGTACGCAACGTCGCACTTGATATCGAAGGCAGCGCTTATGAGTTGATGGGCGAAAGCCGAGGAGATGGCGTCGGGATCGGGGTAGTCCTGAAGTACAATGACGTGCTTTTCTCCCCGGTGACTGTCAAGGATCTCGGCTATCTTCGGCGGTGAACGGTCGTTTTCGCTTTCCACTTGTTGCTCCCTTTGAAAGCCTCCCGGGCTTATTCATACAGCAAACATCAACAGCCGTCCCCCCGCGGGCGGATTTGCGCAGGAGGTCGCCGCCCGAGCCCCATTCGGGTATGCGGCGATAATCATAACAGCGGCCAAAAGCGCGATAGAAAACCACAAAGAAGTTGTCTTCATCTTCATCTACCTCACTTTCCTCTTCTGATTTTTCCCCTCTATTTAAAAAGGTAATACACGTCTGAGCGCCGGTTAATCGAGTGCGAAGCCGAATATCAGATTTTACGGACATGGGGGAGGTCTATGATGACCAATCGGAAAACCTTGGCATCGCCGGGATCAAAATGGCCGCACTCAAGGCTACCAGGGATGATGCGTCAATCCAAGGATTCCAATTATGATGAGATAGAGAGCGATCACGTAGTTCAAAAGCCTCGGCATCACGAGGATCAAAATGCCCGCAATCAAAGCTATCAGAGGTTCGTGTGGTATGTGAGAAAAGTTCATTGCACCTTTCCTTTCCAAACTTTCAAAGACGATCTAAATAGACAGCTCGCCGGAAGATATTGGCGGTCAGTCCTTTTCGTTTTTCTTGTTTGCATTACGGGCCCATAACTGAGAATGCCCACATGTCCATGATCGCTGAAACCGAACAGCCTACCGGCCGAGCGCGATTAATAAACCAGCGGCGATAGCAAGTAGAGGCAGTAAAGCATGGACGGCCGGAATACCGACCGATATAGTTTGCACTAAGCCCGTCACGATGAGCCAGATGCCAAGCAAGAGCATTCCAACGTTTTTTGTGAGGGTAAGGTTCATATTGGTCACCCCCTTTAAAACAAGGTATGTAGACACTTATGGTATGGCAAGGGCCATTAATGGGTTTGAACTTCAATCGCAGGACTGTCTCCTATTAATAGGATGGGCGATCATTTCTTACTAGCTGCGGTTTCTTCGCGTAAATACCACGGAGTGCTGATCACCACGGTTCGCTGGTCACGTTCCAGAAAGAGCAAGGCCCTAAGCTTTGCGGCGTCCCAATCGTGCAGCAAATACTGGTACCAGTGTGGCTCGACCAATTGAGGAATGATCACAGCGATGAGCCGATCCGGTTTCTCTTTTTTGGTTTTCTTTACGAAATCTAAAATCGGTTGGTGGAGCATCCGATAGGGTGACGAGATGATTTCCAGGCGCGGAATCGGGGTATTCGCAGCTTTCGCCGGTTTTTCAACTTTTTCGGTCCAGAGTTCTTTTAGCCCCTGCGCATCATCGTTTTCTTTGCTGACATGTACAGCGGTGACGTCGTTTGACAGCAGCAAGCCAAACCGCACGGCTTTCTCGGCGACGCGGTTCCAAGCAACGATCGGGACGATCACGACAGGCGGTTGCAAATCCGAACAGCGTAGTTTCAGCGCCGCTCCCGTCTCCCTGGCAATCTTTTTGTAGTGCCGTCTGATTCGCAGAAGCAACAAAACGAGCGGCGGCGCGACAATTATAGTCATCCAGGCGCCCTCGATGAATTTCGCGACGATGATTACCGCGAGCGCAATGCCGGTTACCACAACGCCAAGCGCGTTATAAACCAGAGCAATTCGGAGTCTGCCTGTTTGGCGCAACCAGTGCGCCACCATCCCGACCTGCGAGAAAAGGAACGCACTAAAGGCCCCGACCGCAAATAAGGGAATCAGCCTGTCGGTTACGCCTCCGAAGGCGATCAGGATCAGGCAGGAAAGGGTGGCCAGGACGACAATGCCTTGTGAATACACGAGCCGCCCACCGAGATCGGCGAAGCCGTGCGGCAAGAAACTGTCCTCCGCCAGCAGCCGGCACACACGGGGAAAATCTGTAAAGCTGGTTTGAGCCGAATATGTGAGGACGATGAAGATACTGGCGATGGACACGTAGTAAAACAGGCCCTGGCCCGCCACAGCCGCCACAAGCTGCGAGAGGATCGTTTGATAACCCGGCTGTTGCTCATCCATCGCGCCAATATGGTAAACAGAGCAGAGATATGCGACGCCCAACAGGAAGAGGCTGAGGATAGCTACAATCACAGTCAGGGTCCTCTGGGCATTGGGAACCGTTGGTTCCCGGAACAGAGGCACGCCGTTGCTTACGGCCTCGACGCCGGTCATTGCCGTACAGCCATTGGCGAAGGCGCCCAAGAGCAGCCATACGCTAACAGTTGCAGTCCCCCGGGGGATCGCCGGTACCGGTGCAACCGGGAAAGGATGGCCGCCGCTCTGCCAGGCACGGATGAGTCCGATGAGAATGACCGCTGCCATGCACCCAAGAAACACAAGCACCGGGACGACGAAAGCCAGTCCCGATTCGCGGACGCCGCGCAAGTTAATAATTGTCAGCGTCAAAAGGACGAGGAGACATAGCGGAAGCGTGTACGAATGGAGTGCAGGAATAGCCGAGACCACCGCGCCGACCCCAGCCGCAATTCCCACAGCGACATTCAGCAGGTAGTCCAGGAGCAAAGCGACCCCGGCGCATAAGCCTGCATAAATGCCCAGATTATCCTTCGCAACAGTATACGCTCCACCTCCGTTCGGATATGCAGCGATAGTCTGCCGATATGACAGGTAGAGGGTGCTGAGGTTAAATACGATCGCAAGGATAATAATGGGGAAGTAGCTCAGCCCCGTCACGCCGAGCGGCAACAAGATCGTGAGCGCGGCCTCGGGACCGTACCCGGTCGAGGCCAGCGCATCCAATCCCAGCACCGGCACACCGGTGAGCACGCTGAGTTTTTGCTTTGCGGCTTCCCACGAGGCCAGCCGGCGTCCCAATATCTTGTCCAGAAGCGGCATAATACCCCTCGAAACGAAATGGCGGTCCACTGCACCGCCTGCTGCAACTCTTGACTATCCGGCAGTGGAGATCTTTTTACATTATGCCACTTCACAGGCTCCATTAAAATCCGATTATGCCATGGCGCCAGGCTTCCTTTCCCATCCCATTGCAAATATCGTAGGGCCAGTCGATATCCATTCTGCCGCTACATTCTATTTCGCTCAGATATACCAGAATCCTTATCGGACTGCCTCCGCTCGGCCCTGCAATCTGTCTTTTGCTCTCATTATAGAAGAAATCGTCTCCGAGATGGCGCCAGCCTTTTTTAAAAACGGCCGCAGCATCGATTTCGGAATACTGTTCGGAATCAAGGTCCGGATCGGCGCCATGGATAATCGCTTTGGCCTCGTCCAATCCTATCATGTCTCGCTCCTCGTATGACAGACTTGTTCATTATTCCATCTAGAGTAGCATTCCGTAAGTTCCACGATATTTAGAATGATGAAGCGGAAGCGGTTTTCGTCATTCCGGCGAAGGCCGGAATCCGTGCGCCTGGAAGCGGGCACGATCTGAGGGGTGAAAGTCCCCTCCCGGGAGATGCTCGCTCCCGGTAGTCAAAGGAAACTGCGT
>JBKQTS010000140.1:0-8431 GCA_052143075.1 Syntrophobacteraceae bacterium
CGAAGAATGTGTTAAGCACCGTTTCGGTCCGTCCCGTAAATAACCTCCAGCTATGATACATTCATACCGACGAGGCGCTCCCAGCTTGGATGTAACCTTGAGCGCCTCCTGGAATGCCGTTTGTGGTTTAAAAGCAGTGAACAGTGAGCAGTGAGCAGTGAATAGAAAGAACGCCCTTACTTTTTCGATTGTTATTCAATGGTTTCCTCTGCGCGGCCTCACAAAAGGTCGGCCGCGAACTTGAAGCATCTTACGTGCTTTTAGGTCATCACCGCGAACCCGAACAAAGTGAGGGTTCCTCTGCGCCCTCTGCGGTGAACGCCCTCTGCGGTGAATGCCCTTTGGAGAGATGAGATGAAAGTGGTCTTGTTTTGCGGCGGCCTTGGAACCAGGTTGGGAAACCTTTCGGATAACGTTCCCAAGCCTATGGTTGCGATCGGTTATCGGCCTATTTTGTGGCATCTTATGAAATATTATGCGCACTTCGGACACAAGGAATTCATCTTGTGCCTGGGGTACAAGGCAGACAAAATCAAAGATTATTTTCTGAACTATAACGAGTATATTTCTAACGATTTTACTTTATGCAACGGCGGCAAGAAGCTGCACCTGGAGAGCGGGGATATAACCGATTGGAAGATCACGTTTGTTGACACCGGTCTTAAAGCCAATATTGGCGAAAGACTGCTAAAAGTGAAAAAATACCTGGAAGGGGAGGAAGTGTTCCTCGCCAATTATGCCGATGGCCTGACAAACCTGGATTTCAATGAACAGTTCGAGTTCTTCAAGAAGAGCGGAAAGACTGCCTGCTTTTTATGTTCAAGACCTTCTCAGTCTTTCCATATTGTAAAATTGACGGAAAACAATCTGGTTACAGAATTAAAATACGTTAGAGACTCTGATGTGCTCATCAATGCCGGGTTCTTTATATTCAAACAAGCGATTTTCGACTACATAAAAGAAGGCGAAGAACTTGTCATCGAGCCTTTTCAAAGGCTTATGGACAAGAGAGAGCTCATTGGCTTCCGCTATGACGAGTTTTGGTGTATGGACACATTTAAAGAGCATCAGGAACTAAACGATCGATCCAATAACGGCGATTCGCCCTGGGAGGTCTGGAAGAGGCCTCCGGCAAAATGAGACGCGGGGTATAGGAACGTGATCGAAATGGGTTTTAAGGCGCCGGTGGGGGAAGGACTAAAGGTCCTTTGCCTCGGGGCGCACAGCGACGATATTGAGATCGGATGCGGTGGGACGGTCCTCAGGCTGTTGGAAGAGCACCGTGACGTAAGCGTGCATTGGATCGTATTCGGAGCGGCAGGGGTGAGGGCTGCGGAGGCGCGGGAAAGCGCAGCTTCATTTCTGGAGAAGGCAAAGCATAAAACTGTCGTCATCAGGAACTTCAGGGACGGCTTTTTCCCATACATCGGAGCCGAGATAAAGGAGTATTTCGAAGCGCTCAAGAATGAAATCTCGCCTCATGTCATTTTTAGCCATTACCGATACGATCTGCACCAGGACCACCGACTGATATGCGAATTGACCTGGAATACATTCAGAGATCATCTTATTCTGGAATACGAGATTTTGAAGTACGACGGCGACCTTGGAAACCCCAATTTTTATGTTCGTTTAAGTGAAGACATCTGCCGAAATAAAATTCAGAAAATCTTTTCTCATTTTAAGAGCCAGGTGGAAAAAGGCTGGTTTTCGGAAGATTCTTTCTTTTCGCTTCTCAGGCTGAGGGGCGTGGAGAGCAATTCGCCGGATAGGTATGCAGAGGCGTTTTACTGCCGCAAAGGTGTGTTATGAGTCCAAGCGGGCAGGATAACCTCAAGACAATGCAGGAATGTTTATACCTTAGCAGGTTCGCGATATAAAAAAGGAAAATCTATGGGAATGAGATTCGATACATCCGAAAAATTACGGCAGAAGAGTCATTTGCTGATTCCTGGTGGAGGCCATACTTATGCAAAGGGTGACGATCAGTACCCCGAACTGGCTCCAGGGTTTATAGTGCGAGGTGAGGGGTGTCATGTCTGGGATGTGGACGGAAACGAGTTTATCGAATACGGCATGGGGCTGCGTTCCGTTGCGCTCGGTCACGGCTATAGACCTGTCGTGGAAGCGGCTTATCGGCAGATGCTCCTGGGAACCAATTTTACGAGACCTTCTCCCATTGAGTTGAATTGCGCCGAGGAACTGCTCAGCCTTATCAAGGGCGCGGATATGGTCAAATTCGCCAAGCACGGCTCAGACGTTACTACTGCGGCTGTGAAACTGGCCCGGGCCTTCACGGGTCGTGATATGATAGCGATCTGCGCAGAACATGCCTTCTTTTCTACCGACGATTGGTTCATAGGCTCTACGCCTATGGCAGCGGGCATTCCCGCCGCCATCCGGGATTTGACGGTCAAGTTCCACTATAACGACGTCGAAAATCTTCGTCAGTTATTCAACCGGTATCCTGACCGGATCTCATGCGTCGTCATGGAAGTGGAAACCATTACCGAGCCCGCCGATAATTTTCTGCACGATGTCCAGCGTGTGTGCAGGGAAAACGGAGCATTGTTTATTCTAGATGAGTTGATCACGGGATTCAGGTGGCACTTGAACGGCGCACAGGGACTTTACGGGATCACACCCGACCTCTCCTGTTTCGGCAAAGCGGTTGCAAACGGCTTCGCGGTCTCAGCCCTTGTGGGGAAAAAAGAGGTTATGGAGCTGGGAGGGTTGTTCCACGATAAGGAAAGGGTATTTCTCCTTTCGACCACACATGGGGCCGAGACTCATGCCCTTGCGGCAGCTATCCGGACCATGCAAACGTATAAGGAAGAAAACGTGGTCGAATACCTTTGGCGCCAGGGGGGGGAACTGAGTTCGCGGTTGAATGCGTTGAGCGCTGAGTTGGGACTAAGCGATTTCTTCTTCGTGCTCGGAAAGCCCTGCAATCTGGTATACGCCACAAGAGATCAGGACAAGGCGCCTTCCCAGGATTTCCGGACCCTTTTTCTTCAGGAAACGCTAAAACACGGTTTGTTGATGCCTTCACTGGTGATCAGCTTCTCTCATTCGGACGAGGACATAGAAAGGACCGTCCAGGGTGTTGGAGAAGCTCTGCTGGTTTACAAGAAGGCGCTGGAGGATGGTGTGGGAAAGTATCTGGCTGGCAGGCCTGTGAAACCGGTTTTTAGGCCCTATAATTGACAGATTTTCAATCAGAAGCAGAGATATGATAAGAGTCGCGGTTGTTCAAAACGATCCGGTTTTCGGGGCAAAGCAGCACAATGTGGAGCTGTGCCTGACCATGATGCGAGGGGTCGAGGCGGATTTGTACGTCCTGCCGGAGCTCTTCGCAACGGGATACAATTTTATTGACGAAAAAGAGGCGCGAGAACTGGCCGAGCCTTTCCCGACTGGATACACGTATCAGCAGATTCATAAGTTTGCCTCACGGGAGCGGTGCCTCGTCGTATATGGGTTTGGCGAACTGGCGAACGATTCGGTCTATAATTCTGCGGCCGTTGTCGGCCACGACGGGTCAAGCGGGCTGTACAGAAAGGTGCATTTGTTCGACCGTGAAAAGTTGTTCTTCGCTCCGGGGGACCTGGGGTTTCAGGTCTTTGAGACTGCGCTCGGAAGGATAGGCGTCATGATCTGTTTCGACTGGTATTTCCCTGAAAGTGCGCGGACACTTGCGCTCAAAGGGGCCCAGATCGTTGCGCACCCGTCTAATCTCGTTTTGCCCAACTGCCCGGATTGCATGCCGACAAGGTGCCTCGAGAACAGGGTCTTTGCGGCCACCGCGGATCGTGTCGGGACCGAAGACAGAGGGGGGCATTCGCTGCATTTTATCGGAAAAAGTCAGATAACATCGCCCCGGGGCGCGATTCTTCACCGTGCCTCTCCGGACCGGGCTGAAATTGCTTCAGTGGAGATTGAACTCTCGCTGGCCGACGACAAGAATCTGAATACAAATAATCATCTCCTGAAGGACAGAAGGCCCGAAACGTATCTATGAACTTCCTTTTTATATATCTTATATATCTGATGTGAGTGTTATACGGCTTTGGGCTTATTAGGAGATATGCATGGCAAAGACAAATGTTATCTGCATCGGGCCAGTCAAGAATGAGTCGTGGATTATTGAACATTATATTGAATCCGCGCGATCCTGGGCTGACCTTATTATAATTGGAGATAACGGCTCGACGGACAATACGGTCAGGCTTGCACAACAGTTTGATTTCGTGAAAGTGATAAATGTCGGCTCGGCTATTAATGAACATAACTCGAGATATATGCTTATTAACGAAGCTCGAAAGGTGCCGGGCAGGCGCTTGATATTCGCTCTGGATGCTGACGAAATGATCTCGGCGAACTGGGCAAGCAGTTCGGAATGGAATCTTATGCTAACCGCTCCGCCCGGAACACGTTTTGTTTTTGACTGGACCGAGCTCTTTCCCGGGCTGGAGCAAGCTGCTCTATATTCGATGCCGGCGGCTTTCGTCGATGACAATACAGAATTCAGAGGGATGCCGGTTCACAGTCCACGTCTACCGTTTTCAGATGGTGAAGTTGTAAAACTTAAAGATATAAAACTGCTCCATTATTTGTGGATTGATCCAGAGCATGCCTTAAGTAAGGCCAGATGGAAAAAGTGCCGCGATTATATCAAAAAGTTTGACAGGCCATGGAATATTTGCATACGATATCAGGATGGTGAAATGAAGACCTACGACCAGCCTATTGTTGACGTTGATGAAGCATGGATAAGTGGTTATAAGTGGTTGAATGCATATCGCGCAGGAAGCAAACAATCTAATTTGGATAAAACCTTTTGGTATGACATAGAGGTTCTCAACGCTTTTGATGAATATGGTACTGATCGGTTTCGTAAGATAAATATATGGGACATTGATTGGAATAAGAAAGCGTTATTGCTTGGTAAGAAGGATAACTATACAGATCCAAGATCAAAATTAGAAATGTTGCTACATAAATTTATCAGGAAATACAGAGAGGACCTAAAGTTGCAGAAGAGTTTCTTTTTTCTGCTGACATACCGCTTGGGGAGAAAAGCGCTCGGGCCATTTGGCTGGTAGGTGCCTTCCCGGCGCAAAAAAATAACACCACCCATGTTGCCTATTTCGTTGCAGTAAAGAAGCTGTCATGCCAAAGTCTAACCGTTTACGATCCAGGAAGGCTATATGATCCGGTCAATGCGAGAATTATTCAACTATCGCGAACTCCTTTATGCACTTACGTGGCGTGACATCAAGGTAAAATACAAACAGTCGGTTATGGGCGTAATGTGGGCAATTTTTATGCCCGCCCTCGTCATCTCTGCCGGCGTCCTGGTCAAATTCGCCTTTGCCAAGCTGTCAGGTACGCCCCTCGGAATATCACAGATCGCAACAGTCTCAGTTAAGGCCATCCCATGGTCATTTTTCATTGCCTCCCTGCGATCGGGGACCAACAGTCTGACTGGAAATGTCAATTTGGTCAGCAAGATATATTTCCCTAATGAGGTTTTTCCGATTTCTGCTGTCCTGTCACAGCTTTTCGATCTTGCGATAGCTTCCTCTGTGTTGATCCTGATCCTCGTATGCGCCCAGATTGGGTGGAGCATGTACCTGCTCTGGGCGCCGATTCTGCTGGGCCTCCTTATCCTTCTGTCAGTGGCTACTGCGCTGCTGCTGTCTGCGGCGAATCTTTTTTTTCGAGACGTTAAATACATCGTTGAAGTGATCGTCACATTTGCGATCTTCTTCACCCCTGTATTCTACGAAGCGGATTTCATGGGTACGACGTGGAAACCCATCATCCTGCTAAATCCCGTGGCCTCAATCCTGGAGGGGCTTAACGCATGCATCGTGTTAAAGACAATGCCGGAGATGGGGTGGATAGCATATTGTACTATAATTAGCATCACACTGTTTCTAGTGAGCTTCATATTTTTTAAGAAAATGGAACCCGCTTTTGCCGAGAATATATAGGAATCAATATGTCCCAAACAGCCGTCACAGCGAAGCACGTTTATAAAAAGTTCAAAAAGGGACAGATCCACGACAGTCTGCGGGATTTGATCCCGAGCCTTGCGAGGCGATTCTTTGGCGCCAGAGAGAACGATTCCCTTGTCTCGAAGGAATTCTGGGCATTGCAGGATGTTTCATTTGAGATTCAGAAAGGTGAGTCATTTGGCATAATTGGCCATAATGGCGCTGGAAAGAGCACGATCCTAAAACACCTTTGCGGTATTATGAAGCCTACGAGAGGCACGATAGAAGTCCATGGAAGATTATCTGCCCTGATCGAAGTGGGGGCCGGTTTCCATCCGGACTTGACCGGAAGAGAGAACATTTTCCTGAACGGTATTATCCTTGGAATGAAGAAGGAGGAGATAAAAGCCAAGTTCGATGAAATTGTCGAATTCTCAGGTTTGCAAGAATTCATCGACACGCCGGTTAAACGTTATTCCTCCGGCATGTATGCCAGGCTTGGGTTTTCGGTTGCGGCACACCTGGAACCGGATATCCTGGTGATAGACGAAGTCTTGAGCGTTGGGGATTTTGTATTTCAGGCAAAATGCGTAGAAAAAATGGATGCCATTCTGCAAACCGGTGTGACAATCATATTTGTTTCCCATAATCTCAAGGCGGTTGCGGACCTGTGCCAAAGGACCCTGTTGTTGGGGCATGGGAAAGCGATCGAAACAGGGCCGACAAAGGAGGTTATTAAAACCTACATGACTCAGGGATCAGTCGGCCGAACGGAATTAATCGATAGAGAAGTCTCAATTACAAGGGTGTCTGTCCATAGCGAACAAGGTGAAGATTCACAATTTGAGACCGGTCAAAAAGTTTATTGCGAGATCGAAATCGCGGCCCTGGTACTATGTGACAGGCTATCAATTTCGATATACATTAGAGACGACAATGTTCAATTTCAAAGTATCTTTAATACTTCAACAGAACGACTTAAACACCCGACTTTTTCCCTAGATGCTGGGGACAAGTTGAAGATCATATTTGAATTACACTTGCACTTGGCTCCTGCGAGGTATCATTTCGGTGCAGCGATATATCGGTATGATATCCAAAAAAAATATCATGAGTTGTTCCCGGCCGCTACAATATACATACATTCCGAGAAGGATGTGAGAGGAATTGCTAATCTATATCCAAATATTGTTTCAGCCAGTATAAACTGGCAAGACAGTGCCCGCATGGGAGAGAAAACCGAGAAGTCTGTCTTCTAAAACCAGTATTTATGGAGTGTTCTCTCAATGACCGAAAAAATATGGAATCTTGGAAAGAGATTCTGGGTTATTCTTGCAATTATAACGGTAAGTTTCATTTTAATGGCCAGTCTGCTATGGATTGTTGATCATCCGTATGGTATTAGCTGGGATGAGGCAAGATACCTTAACCAGGTACAAGCAGACATTGCCCATTCCGAGGCGCACGGCTTCAGGGGATTTGTAAGAGCTTTGTTGTTAGAAGAAAGAGAAATTCCTCCCGCGTATCGTGCTTTTGCAATACCTTACACATACCTATTCGGATTTAGCGCCATAGCGGCTCGCTTGGTATCTCTGGCGCTCTTAGCTGCAACTCTACTATTTGTCTATTTAGGCGCCCGAAGTATTGCAGGTCCGGAAGCAGGTGCATTTAGCGTTATTTTTTTGTGCTTATGCCCGGAGATCATCTTTTTGAGTATGGTTTTTGGTACCGAACCCCCCCTGTACTTGGCTACGGGGGCTACGTTATGCTTTGTTTTTCTGGCCTGGAACCGGAAACAGGAATCTTCATGGAACTGGATTGCCTTAGGCATTTCCCTAGGTCTTGGAGCCCTGGCAAAGGCTTCGTTCCTCTTTATTGGTGGGCCTATACTGCTCATTGCTTTTTTTCTTAGCTTGCGCAGGGTAATGGCCAGCCCAAGTCCCATTTTTTTCGCGAAGGCATGCGCTCTGGGAACGCTGATTGCTTTGCCGTGGTGGCTCTTAAATTTCCGCTACGCACTATCGTTTGTGGGGCTGGCTGCTAATTATGTGAGACACTCACTGGGGCCTCCCGGCCTTGAAACTTCGATGCGTTTTGCAAGTTCATTCGCTGAATCAGCCTTAGGCTTGCCGCTCAGTATCTTATCGGTCGCAATGATCGTTACTTTTATTTTAAGGTTTACTAGAGGGGCGAGAAAGGAGATCAGCGCAAAGCAAAAAATAGCGATGGCTGTTTGTTTTCTAGCACCGTTGCCACTTATTATAGCACCGTTATTTACAAAAAACCATAACCTGAATCATATAAGCCTGGATTATGCGTGAGCATGCGTGAAAATTATACTGCGTTCACTCCAACCATATGATATTGTGTCGCAAATTCGTCAAAGGGAGGGCAAGCTGCATGCGCGCAGTTGGTGACAAGCAAAGGGG
>JBKQTS010000141.1:0-12905 GCA_052143075.1 Syntrophobacteraceae bacterium
CCGGCTCAAAAGCGCCGCCGGAATGACGACATCAGACCCTGGGGCCTTTCATGGAGCTTTAAGCGGCCCACCATGCGAACTTTCGTGCATTCCCGGAAATGTCAAACTCTGTGAGTCCGCCGGCAGAGCCGGAGGCCTACCCTGTTAATTATAAATATGGCCATAATAAAATCAGGTACTTACGCGCTTATTTGAGCGCTTATGGTGTTGTCGCCGGATGTTTCCGGGCCGGTCATAGCATAAGAAGATCTCCATGACCTCAGGCGAGATTTCCGGGACTGACTGCAAGATCTCAGGGTCGACGAGCGCCTGAAAACAAACGACTCAGCCCCTTTCTTCCCAAATGTCATCAAGGGGAATAAGACCCCATTGAGGGGGCAATACACCCCCTTCCTGGAACCGAAGTAAACGCTATCTCATTATAATTATTTAAAAAATACTATATGGCATCCATGTTGCTGAATCCGTGTTCGAGTGACTGAACAGTTAATAAGAATACACGTCGTCTATGCCGAACAGAAACTGAGGAGGAAACGAGATGTGGAATACCATAAGCTTTGGAGAGGCGTGTGTGGAACCTGCAATCAAGCAGTTTCTAGCACCCTGCCAGGAGCGATGTCCGATCAATGAGGATATCCAGCGCACCAACGTCCTTATCTCCTTGTTACCCAAAGATCTGCAACAGGCCAAAGAGGGCTTGACCCAGATCGGTGACTATCTGTTTGAAACTAATCCATTTTTCCCGGTATGCGGCTATGTCTGCGGCATCTGTGAGCTGGGATGTAATTATCAGAGTAAGGGGGGTTCCATAAGGCGCAGGTTGCTGAAACGCTTTGTATCAGACCATTACCTGGACCACCTCGATAAGAAACAAGAATATGACGTTGTCAAGGATGCGGGGAATGTAGCCGTGGTTGGCGGCGGCCCGGGCGGGTTGATGTGCGCATTTCATCTTAGCAAGAAAGGCTACAAGGTGACTATCTTTGAGGCATCAGGCAGGCTGGGTGGCGCACTCTGGCTCATCCCGCACTATCGATTGCCCAAGATAGTCCTCCAGAGAGTCATTGAGAATATGTTGAGAGTTGCCGGTATAGAGGTGAAATACAATTCCAAGCTCGGCGAAGGCAATCTGTCTCTCGATAAACTCAGGAAAGACGGGTATAAGGCCGTGTTCGTCGCTAAAGGGACTCCATCGCCGAGAGTGCTCACCTTCGGTCGGGACCTGGTGGACAACCTCGACCTGGAGGGCGTCCTGTATGGGCAGACATTCCTGTACGAGGTAAGTCGAGGGATCCTCGCGAAAGATTACGTGGGCGGCAAGAGCGTCATCGTAATAGGCGGCGGCAACGTGGCATTTGATGTTGCACGATCGGCCAGGAGGCTCGGGGGCGACGTTACCCTGGTGGCCCTCGAATGCAGCGACAAGTCGTCGAAGGACTGTATTCCTGCTGACTACGAGGAGATCCGAGGTGCATGGGAGGAGGGCATCAGGATCATCTACTCCCGAGGCGTAAGCAAGATATTGGGTGAAGAAGGTCGTTTTACCGGTATTGTTTCCCCCAAGTGTATTGGCGTCTTTGACAAAGATGAGAGGTTCAATCCCCAATATGACATTGAAGACACCATTACCGTAAATGGCGATGTGCTTATCATCACCGTGGGCCAGGGACCTGATTGGGCCTTTCTCCAGCGAGAAGGTCTATTGGATAATCAGAGACGGCTGGCTGTAGATCCCCTTACCCTCCAGAGCCACACTAAAGAATGGGTTTTCCTTGGTGGTGACGTCAGAAGAGTGGGCTTCATGGTAGATGCCATGCGGGAAGGGCGGGAGGCAGCCGTGTCCATCGAACGCCACCTTAAGGGTCTTGACATCAGGGCGGGCAGGAAGAGGCAATTTGAGCCATTCGAGATTCCCCAACTCAAGGATGAAGATTACAGATCTGAGCCTGAGGTAGTGTGGCTTCCGGCCGACAGGCGTTTGAACTTCGAGTTGTTTGAGCAAGGGTTTTCCCTGGAAGAAGCCATTGAGGAAGCCAAGCGCTGTCTTTACTGCGGCCCCTGCGTTTCGTGCAGAGCGTGCGTATCTGTCGGCATTCAAGATGCTTTGCCCACCGTTGTCATTCACGAGAACCTTTGCAGCGGGTGCGGGATATGTGTCTCGTCATGCCACTACAGCGCGGCCCATCTCATAGCGGCAGGCGGCAGTCTTGTGGCTGCCACCGATATGTTCCGATGTAAAGCCTGCGGCGTGTGCGTACCCTCGTGTCCGGCTGGTGCAAGGGAGCTGATCGGCTCTGACATGGAAAAGCGGATCGCCGAAGTCTACGCTTCGCTCTAAAGAGTATCTTGTATGAGGAGGACAAAATGACGGAGTTCATCCCCAAACTGGTATGCTTCTCTTGTAAATTCGGCTGGGGTTATCTGAATAGCAACGGGTATGACAGACAGATAAAAAACCTTATCCCGGTGATCTGCATCGGGAAGGTGGACACTACACATATCATTGGGGCTTTCAAGGAGGGAGCCGACGGCCTGCTCATCATGGGTTGCCCCGACGGGCAATGTCATTTCAAGACCGGCAACTACCAGGCCAGGAAGAGGATACTTTTGTTACACAACATCTTGAAGGAATTCGGCATCGAGCCCGGACGCCTCAAAATTGCACTCGATATTGACCCGGAAGGCACGCGGATACCCATGATCATCGAAGAGATGAAAACCGAGGTGGGAAGCTTGGGACCGCTTTCATCTACGGTGTAATCCGATATCGGTCATGTTGATACATCAGGATCAGAAAGTGAGACCTCTGAAAAACGACACCCAATGTCATTGCCAGGTCTCAAATCAAGATTGGAGCAGATGATATGGCAGACAAACCCAAAGTAGCAATTTATTGGCTAACGTCCTGCGGCGGCTGTGATGAAGCCATTGTGGATCTGAACGAAGTGATTCTAACAGTCGCCGATGCCGTCGATATTGTGCTCTGGCCGGTTGCTATGGATTTCAAGTATGAGAGTATCCGGGAGATGGAAAACGATGAAATCACCCTCTCCATCATTAATGGGTCCGTACGCAACTCAGAACAGGAAGAGATGGCCATATTGCTTAGAAAAAAGTCGAAGATTGTGCTTGGCTTCGGCTCCTGTGCCTGCTTCGGAGGCACCGCGGGGCTGGCAAATTTCAGGTCAAAAGATGACATTTTCAACTGGGTCTATCGGGACGCGCCCACGGTGGTGAACCCTTACAATACCAGGCCTCAGACCGAGACTGCGGTCAATGGAAACAAACTGACGCTGCCTGAATTCTTCGGACAGGTCTATCCACTGAAAGATGTAATCTATGTGGACTACTATCTGCCGGGATGCCCGCCACCGCCGGACCTGATAGCGAATGCGGTGTTTGCCGTACTGGAAGACAAACTGCCTCCCAGAGGTTCCACACTCGCACCCAGGAAGGCCCTGTGCGACGTCTGTTCGCGAAATAAGTCTAAACCACTTCGGATGGAAATTGCAGAATTTCGGAGGATACACGAGGTTGAAGCAAACGAGGATACGTGCTTTTTGGCACAGGGGATAATCTGTGTGGGGCCCGCGACCCGTTCCGGGTGTGGCGAAACATGTATCAGGACCAATATCCCCTGCAGGGGTTGTTTCGGTCCGGTTGCGGGCGTGGCTGACGCCGGTGCAAAATTTGTCTCGGGGCTTGCAACGCTCATCGGTGCAGAGACCGAAGAGGAGTCCATTAAGGTCATCGATGGAATTGGTGACCTGGCAGGTTATTGTTACCGTTTCAGTCTCCCTTCTGCATCGCTGAAACCTGTGAGTGTTAAAAATCAGGAGTGATAATCATGGCACGGAAAATAACCATAGACCCGATCACCAGGCTTGAAGGACATGGGAAAATAGAATTGCTTCTCGATGAGGAAGGTAAGGTGCAGGATGCCTATTGGCAGGTGGCAGAGTTGCGTGGTTTCGAGCGCTTTTGCCTCGGCAGGCCTGCGGAGGAGATGCCGAGAATCGTACCCAATATATGCGGCGTGTGTCCGTCAGCGCACCATATGGCCGCCACCAAGGCCCTCGACGACCTCTACAGTGTGGAACCCACTCCGGCGGCACGCCTGATCAGGGAGCTCGAATTCAACGCTTTCTATATCGAAGATCATTACATCCACTTTTTCTTCCTGGCGGCGCCCGATTTTGTGGTCGGTCCGCACGCTGATCCTAAAGAGCGAAACATCCTCGGTGTCATCGGCAAGGTTGGCACCGAAATAGGCCTGAAGGTTATTGAGGTCAGAAAGAGAAACCGGGATATCATCAGGCACATCTTCGGCAAGGCTCCTCACCCGGAAGGGGGGCTGCCCGGTGGTGTACCGAGAGGAATCAGCGAACAGGATCGGAAATGGATCAAGGAAACTGCCGCATTTTCCCTCGAATTCGCCCAGTTTGCCATCCAGCTCTTCAAGGATGTTGTGCTTTCCAACACATCCTACGTGGACCTGATCCTGAACGAGGCTTACAAATTGAAGACTTATTATATGGCTCTGGTGGATGAAGACAATCGGGCCAACTTCTATGATGGGAAAGTGCGGGTTGTGGATCCGGAGGGCGCCGAGTACCTGAAGTTCGACGCCCGGGACTACGATCAGTATATCGGCGAGTGGGTGGAGCCGTGGACCTATATCAAACTCAACTACTTGAGGGAGCTGGGCTGGCAGGGCTTCAAAGAAGGCGAGGGCACTTCGCTGTACCGCGTTGCCCCGCTGGCGAGGTTGAACGTGGCAGATGCCATGCAGAGCCCGCTGGCACAAAAAGAGGCGGTGATCATGTTTGATACCCTGGGAGGCAAACCCGCCCACCAGACTCTTGCAACCCATTGGGCGCGGCTCATCTGTGCGCTACAGGCCGCGGAGCAGAACGTGGACATTGCGGATGACCCTCAGCTTACCAGCAAGGACATCAGGAATATGAACCTCAAGCTGAAAAACAAGGGAGTAGGATGTGTGGAAGCACCCCGTGGAACACTCTTCCATCACTACGAAACCGATGATGAAGGCATCCTGACGAAGGTTAATCTCATAGTAGCTACTCAGAATAATGCCGCCCCGATTTGCATGTCGATAAAGAAAGCCGCGCAGGAATTCGTCCGGGGTCCGGAGGTGAAGGAGGGATTCCTGAACATGGTGGAAATGGCGTTTCGGGCTTACGATCCCTGTCTATCATGCGCAACCCACTCTCTGCCCGGTACGATGCCCCTAAAAGTGACAATCAGGGATCATGAAGGTAGACTGATAAGAGAAATCAACCGCTGATAGGGAAAACAGATGAAGATCCTTATCCTTGGCATGGGCAACCCCATCTTATCCGATGACGGGGTGGGGTTGAAAGCAGCCGAAATGATGCGAGATAGTATCCGCGGGGCTGACGTGGCGTTTAGTTCCATGATCGGACTCGACCTTTTCGATCTGATCCTCGGTTATCACACGATCTTTATCATCGATGCTATGACCACAAAGGGAGCAGAGGTAGGGGGACTGAAGAAGATCTACGAACATGACCGGTGCGGTACGCTGCATCTGTTCTCCTCACACGGCATGAATATCTTTGAATTGATGGAACTTGGCTCACGCTGCGGATTAGAGATGCCCCACCTCAAAGCGGTCTACGGTATCGAAATAGGCAGCGAAATACCCTTCGGTGGAAGCCTTTCGACTGCACTCAACGAGAAACTCCCTGCCATTATCGAAGAAATTACCGCCGACGTGATCTCATTGCTTCCTTCATTAACTGCCGGCAAATTTGCCGATCGCCGGCCGGCGCCGGAAGCCAAAGGGGCCTTAGCTTCCGGAGATGTCAAGCCGCCTGAAAAAATAAGTACGATTTTGTTAATTCATTAGGAATTGTGCTGGAAGTAAGTTAGCCTGATGAGGCATGAAGATGGATCTAAAAGAAAAGACAATTACATCTCCCTTAGTTTGTCAACTTGGTTTAAAATATTGACTTGGAATTCAGTTTTTTTCAGGGAAGCACGACGGGACCAGCCTTGCGAAATGTTATCAATTCACTCGCCTTCAGGCTTTTTTGCCTGCTCCTGATTGTCACCGCAGTTGTGTTCATTTCTCTGACCTCCTTCATTATCCGGGCCAACGAGCAGCATGTTATGCAGCAAATAATTCTTTCGACCAAACGCACTAACGCCCTAATTCTACGGTCCATGCACCAGAGCATGTTGTTCAACCGTCTGGAAGACGTCGCGCAAACGATCAACACTCTTGGCAGTGAACCCGGACTTGAAGGCATAAGAATCTACAACAAAAAAGGGGGTGTCGTTTTCAGCACAAACCCCATGGAAATCGGACAGGAGGCCGACCTCAAGGCCGAGCAGTGTATTGTATGCCACAGCGGCCAGAAGCCGCTTGAAAACATTCCGGAAACCGGCGGGTCTCGAATTATTACCTCTGCAAACGGCTATCGGGTCCTCGGAGTTGTAAATCCGATTCACAATGAGCCCAATTGCTCCGTGCCAACCTGCCATCCATCGCCTGCCAGACAGACTATACTGGGTATGCTCGACACTCAGTTCAAACTCTCGCAGCTCGACCAGGATAACCGTGGCAGCCGCAATCTGATGATCGTTTACTCCATCGGCGCTATTCTGGCCATCGCGCTTTTCGCAGGATTTTTTCTCAAGCAGATAGTGCATGCGCGGGTGGTCAAACTTGCCGAAGGGACTCGCGAGGTCAAGAAGGGCAATCTGGATTTTAGAATCCAGGTCGAAGGCAAAGACGAAATAGCCGATCTGGCGCGTTCATTTAACAGCATGGTAGCGAACCTTAAGCACTCATATCTGCAATTGGCAAGAACTGAAAAATTGTCCGCCCTGGGCGAAATGGCGGCAGGTGTAGCCCATGAGATAAACAACCCGCTTGGGGGCATACTCCTTTACAGCAACCTCATTGCCGAAGATCTTCCTGAGGACTCTTCCGCACAGGAAAACATTCGGAAAATTATCCAGCAGACGAACCGGTGCAAAGAAATCGTTCAAAACCTGCTTAACTTCGCCAGGATACCTACCGGCGACATGGCGCCTCTCGATATTAACGACGTTATCAATACCTCTCTCAATCTGGTAAAGAACCAGTGTATATTTCACGGCATCGAAATCGAAACGCGGCTTACCGAAACCCTTCCCGAAGTGATTGGTGACAGGGCTCGGCTGGAAGAGATTTTCTTGAACCTGCTCATCAACGCCGCAGATGCCATGAAGGGCAAGGGCAAGCTCATGATAACCACCGGATTGGACTCAAAAATTTTTACTAATGATTCAGTAAAAATTTTGGTATCCGATACAGGCGAAGGGATAGACGAGGAGCACCTGCCTCATATATTCGAGCCTTTTTTTACTACAAAAGAACCCGGGAAAGGAACGGGTCTGGGACTTTCCATCGCATATGGGGCCATTAGAAAGCATGGGGGTCTCATCGATGCGGAAAGCGCACCCGGGAAGGGTACGACTTTCACCATCTCCCTGCCTGCGCGCATACGTACGCTTCGTGCGCGAGAACCCCGGCATGATAACGACTTATCCGTTCAGCAATAGTCTACCAGTGACTCCCTGATGGACAAGTTGACAATCATTCTCCAATGTCCACAGGCGACCCCTGGTGAACCGCAAGGCGCGCCACGTACACGCGCCAGAATACCCAGCCGACCGGAAAGCGAAGCGGTGAGGGGTTGACCCGGATCCGGGAACTCGAAATTCGTTCGCGTGCCACATGGCTCATAATCCCAAAAGCAAAAGAGGCCGGGAGGGTCCCCCCCGGCCTCGCTGCTTTCTGGCTCCCCGGGACGGACCAAACTGGGCGCTGGGTAGAGCGGATCAGCCTCTGAAAAAACTCATGTCTGCATCAGGCACACAAGTGTGTCTGGTCTACTTATGAGGATATTTCCTGAAAACCACGATCAAAAAGAGGCTCCAAATTGGGTTCTCTTCGTGTATACTCTTTAGACAGTCCGGGATTTCCGGGCTGTTTCTGCTTGAAAAGAGGGGGGAGAATGCCGGGACCTGCGCAACAGATCACTTTTCTGCCAAGAAGGACCAACGGCGAGGCGAACAAGCTGTCTACAGAAGATCGGGCGGTTCATGACTGGTATCGATTCGTACTCTCCTTCCCGCCTCACCTGGTACGGGATTATCTGGAGCGGTTCAGTGTCGCTAAGGTAAACCGGGTGCTTGACCCTTTTTGTGGGACAGGCACCACTTTGGTGGAGTGCAAAAAACTCGGGATTCCATCAGTGGGCATAGAAGCCCATCCGGTTACCCATTTCGCCAGCTCAGTAAAAGTCGACTGGTCGATAGATCCTGAGCGGCTTAAAGCCCACGCCAAAGAGATTACCACTTCCGCAGAATCCGCCATACGAAGTAATAAGCAGGTTAATTATGACCTTATTGGTCCGGACGGACTAAAACTTCTACTTAAAGATTCAATCAGCCCGCGACCGATGAGAAAAGCGCTCCTCCTCCTGGAATGCCTTAGGGTTCATCCGGAACAGCGATATATTGACCATGAACTCCTCGCCTTTGCCAAAGCGCTGGTGTTCTATGCCAGTAATTTGCATTTCGGGCCGGAAGTGGGTGTGGGAACAATCAAGCGCGATGCTGAAGTGGTGTTCCCCTGGCTTGAAACCATCAGGATGATGGTCGCGGATATCAAGCGTTTTAAAGCCAAGGCTCCGACTGAGGCGAGAGTGATCCGTGGGGATGCCCGCGAGGAAGTGGCGCGGCTGGAACCCTGTTCCATTGATGCAGTAATAACCTCGCCGCCCTATCCGAATGAAAAAGATTACACCCGGACTACACGGCTTGAATCCGTCTTTCTGGGCTTCATCCGCAACAAAAAAGAGCTGCAGGCATACAAGCGGGAACTGGTGCGTTCAAATACTCGCAACGTGTACAAAGGTGACAATGATGACGAGTGGGTGAGCTCTCATCCCGAGATCAACCGCTTAGCCGAAGCAATCGAAAACCGGCGGATAGAACTCAATAAAACGAGCGGATTTGAGCGTCTGTATGCGACCGTAACAAAGTTGTACTTCGGGGGGATGGCGCGGCACCTGGAAAATTTAAAGCAGGCACTCCGCCCTGGCGCCCGCTTGGCGTATGTGGTCGGCGACCAGGCGTCCTATCTTCGCATTATGATCAGAACTGGACACATTTTGGCGGATATTGCCAGTTCACTCGGCTACGAAGTAGTAAACATCGATCTGTTTCGCACCCGCTTATCGACCGGGACCAAAGAACAGCTCAGGGAAGAAGTGGTGCTTTTGCGTTGGCCGGGATAGGAGATTGCATGGCGAGAAATCGGTATGAGCAGATCATCGAGCGGCTATTCTTTGATCACTATAAGGAAGGGGCGGAGGAAGTCGCCTTTGACCGGGAAGAGATCGTATCTATTGCCAGACAATTGGAAATTAACCTCCCCAAGAACCTTGGCGATATTATCTATAGCTTCCGGTACCGCGCCGCCCTTCCACAATCGATTCGGGACAAAGCGCCTGCGGACAAGGCGTGGATCATCCGTCCGGCAGGCAGAGGATTGTATAAATTCGTAGCCATCTTACCGATAGACATCATACCGAATCCTGCGTTAGCGGAAACCAAAGTGCCCAATGCGACTCCTGGCATTGTCGAAATGTACGCGCTTAGTGACGAGCAGGCCCTTTTAGCTAAAGTCAGATATAACCGCCTCATCGACATTTTCACCTGTGTTACCTGTTATTCTCTGCAAAACCATTTAAGGACTTATGTAGAGGGCATGGGACAGGTCGAGACTGATGAGCTTTACGTGGGACTTGATCGCAAAGGAGTGCATTATGTGTTTCCTGTCCAGGCGAAAGGCCGTACTGATAAGCTCAATATTGTGCAGATGGAGCAGGATTTTGCCGTGTGTGGGGAAAAGTTTCCCAACTTGGTTTGCCATGCCATAGGCGCACAGTTCATGGAGGCCGATATGATTGCTTTATTTATGTTCGAGATGAGTGAAGCCGGGGTGGCTTTGCTGACAGAATGTCATTATCGTCTAGTCCCGCCTGATCAAATCTCAGAGGAAGACCTGAGGTTGTATAGAACGAGAATCCAGGAGGAATAACGGTTCCTTATGCTAACAAGATGAAGTATTGGGGGACACACACACACACACACACCACACACACACAAGGGGTCAACTCTCCGTTTGACCAGTTGTTAGACTAAATTGGCACGATTTAAAGACCGACTCTTATTTTCCAAGGTCTGAGTCCTAAAAGCATAACGCTATGACAAATGCGTTCGTGCATGTTGAGCTGCATACGCAGGATCCGGATACGGCGAAGAAGTTTTACAAGGAATTGTTTGACTGGAAGTTAGAGAATGTGCCCGACATGAACTATACCATCGTCAATGTGGGAGAGGGGACAGGGGGCGGCATAATGAATACCGTTCATACCTTTTGGACTATGTACGCCTCCGTTTGTTACGGGTAAATTAGAAAAGGTTGCCTTGACGGCCAGTCCTCCATATCAGAGGGCGAGCTGAAGTCGCGTTGAAAAATTGTCTGCGAGATCCTTTCCATATAGTCGAATTCCCATACGACCTTTCCGCAAACGTTTCGCACTCCTGACTCTAAGTACATTTAATCGGTAATCCGAAGTCTGGAAAAAGTTGGATATTCAAATTATATATTGAAAATTCCAATAGTTACGACTTTGGCAAGATAAAGAAAGTGTGATAAAGAAAGTGTAAATACCGGTTGGCCAATGTGGTTTATATTCAGCCATTGTCATGAAGCCAAAATCCCGCCAAGGATTTCTTTGTTTCCGGTGTGCCACCTTCTAATCCTTCCTGCGCTTTAACGGTTCCCCTCAAGTTCTTTGTCTGCTAAGATAGTCAACTCCAAGAAGAAATGGTTGAGACTTGGACAGTTCCGACGAAAGCCACCCTGTGGGAAACACAGTGGGGGCCTACGGCCTCCAATGGAGGTATGGCAAACCATGACGAACAAGTCTTCAAAGATTGGATGCCTCAAAGAAATTTCACCTGCCCTAAAAATTGCGGCTGTTTACTTCATGCTTGGAGCACTCTGTGTCTCGCTCTCAGATAAGATTCTGGGGGTACTCGTTCGTGATTCAACGCTACTGATCAGTGTGTCCATCGTCAAAGACTGGTTTTATGTTTCGGTGTCAGCCCTGGTGCTGTATGTGCTAATCAGCCGAGACGTATCACAGATAGAGCGATCCGAAAAAGAGGCCCGCTTGAACTATGCCAAGTACATGGAACTCGTTGAGAGCGCAAACAGCATTATTATGAGGTGGGACATTTCGGGACAAATTACATTTCTCAATGAATTCGCACAAAATTTCTTCGGCTACAGGAAGGACGAGATCCTCGGGAAAAATGTTATCGGGACCATTGTACCTGAGGTGGAGAGATCAGGGCGCGACCTAAAAGCAATGATCGAAGATATGGAAAAGCACCCGGAGCGGTATACGAACAGCGAAAACGAAAACATGCGGGCAAATGGCGATCGGGTCTGGATTGCCTGGACCAACAAGCCGATCAGGGATGAGCATGGCCACTTTACTGAAATTTTATGCATTGGTAACGATATCACCGAGCGCAAGCGGGCCGAGGAGGCGAATAAGGAAAGCGAGGAACGTCTTGAAGTTCTAGCAAAGGCCACATTTGAGGGAATCGCCATTATTGACGGCGGCGTTGTGATCGACGCCAATCCCCAGCTAGCCGAAATGCACCAATATGATCTGTCTGAGCTCATTGGCAAGCCCCTGGCAGACCTGGTCGCGCCCGAAGGCCGGGAATTAGCCAGGCAGAATGTGGAGGCCGGATACGAAGGCCGCTACGAAAACCGGGCGCTCCGCAAGGATGGCTCCACTATTGTTGTCGAAACGCAGGCGAGGCACCTCGAATATCGGGGTCGCACTATCAGAGTAACAGCTGTGCGCGATATCACCGAGCGCAAGCGGGCCGAAGATGCAGTTGCCAGGGAAGCCGAAATGGAGGTCCAACTGGCCCAGACGCTCGAGATCACTGGCGCAATGATCTGGGAATACCGATTCCACGAACGGGAATTTTGGTTCGACAAAACGGCTTGTAAGATGCTCGGGATCGAGCTGGAGGACATGCCCATCTCGAGAAAGATCTGGGTGGAGCGCTTCCTCCACCCTGACGACCTCCGGAACTCGGAATCCGTTTTTTCCCGCTTTATCAGTGGTGAGAACTTGGTGGCAGAAGTCCGGCACCGCTACAAAAACCAGAAGACCGGCGAGTGGCGCTGGATACGTGCGCATGCGGCTGTGAGCGCGCAGGATGCTGACGGTCGGCCGCTTCGCCTCTTTGGAACGGCCATGGATTTTACCGACAGCCACCGGATTGAAGAGCAACTGGCCCAGAGCCAAAAGCTGGAGGCGATCGGTACCCTCGCCGGGGGAATTGCCCACGATTTCAATAACATTCTTGCTGCCATCATTGGATATTCGGAAATTTTGACTTTGTTCCATATCCCCAAGGATAGTCCGGCGCGACCTGATCTCGATCAGGTTCTAAAAGCTGCATACAGGGCAAAAGACCTGGTGGGACAGATCCTCATCCTGAGCCGTAAAACCGAACAGGAGAAGAAACCTGTGCTTGTCAGTCCCATCGTCAGGGAAGCCTTGAAATTTCTTCGCGCAACATTACCCGCAACCATTGAAATTCGCCAAAGCATAGAAAGCGATATGGGTAAAGTCCTGGCCGATGCGACCCAGATTCATCAGGTTGTGATGAACCTTTGCACCAACGCGGGCCATGCGATGGCGGAAAGAGGCGGTGTGCTTGGAATCAGACTGGTTGAAGTCGATTTGGACGCGCCGGCCGCC
>JBKQTS010000142.1:0-57239 GCA_052143075.1 Syntrophobacteraceae bacterium
TTTCCCCCCGGAGGGAAGAAAAAGCATGGCCGCGCTACGCAGGGCGGTTCTTGAGGAACTTTTTCGGCAGGTCATCGGAGAGCTCTCAAAAATTCGAGATGGAACTTATCTAACAAAGTAGTACTAGTGAGATATCCGTCGGATCTACCGAAACAGTATCTGGCTGACCATGAACGTTATACGCAACGAGTGTTAAGGAAGCAGAAGTGATGGTACCGGGAGGTGCGGTAAAACCGGTGATTGGTATGGTAACATCACTAGTGGCACCGCCTTGTACAAAAAGGTTCAGGGTTACAGTGTTAGTATCAAATAAATAAGCACTTGCAGCCCCGGCCATCCCGAACACCAACACTGCTGCAATTAAGAAACAAACCGACTTTTTCACGGAGTCACCTCCCTGCTTCAGAATATTGGGAGCGTCCACAATCTTTGAGGTGGGCGCATTATCTCCCAGTTGGCTCCAGTACATAGGCTCCAGTATATAGATGCAACAACAATGCCATAGAGGTTGCCGCCTGCTCTCGCGCCGGATTAAGTGGCTAATCTATCAAAAGAATATAGATTGCATGAGGTGTTCGAAGCAGCCTTCGATCAACTCTCCGAATTGAAAAAGTGTAAAGAAAGCCGACAGGGTTAGGCGTCGAATACTTGTTGTTCTCGATAAAAATACCATAAATACAGCAGTTTATCCAGACAATTCGGACTGTAAAAATATCTTACACCCCTCGGGGTAAGGATGGCAGCTCCCTGGGACAACGGCGCTGACAAATAAGGAACTAGAACCGTAATCGGGTATTGCTCCGCTAAGAAACTGCGCTTCACGAGTGTCTTCTCGATGTGGTTTACCGTGAAAAAATAGATTCGGTGTTGCGAACATCAAGGCTAAGAGTCTTTCCGTTGTCGTCCGGAGCGCTTTGTTGTGGCAACCGGTCTCTGCGCCACTTCGATCAGCGAGCGAAACGCTTCATTAACGGCTTTCTCGGCGGGGGATGCCTTTGCCACATCCGGGCTGAGCAGCACCATATTGGTCCCTGCTCGATAAGCTTCGAGATACTTCCCCCGAACACCCGGCCCCAAGTCCTCACGGCGATACTCCGGACGCAGCCCGTCAATTTCATCCTGCTTCATAGATATTCCTTTCCTGGCGGGTTAAAGGCCTCGCACTGATTATCCTGGTCCGATCCACACCGAAAGCCCTATATATATTAATATTCCTTTTTGTCCATTCGGTTTATCTTGCGAAATCCCACCAAAAAACGGGACCCAGAATGGGATTCGAGTGCAGCACAAGTGGTGTCACGTCTTTGTAGAAGAAATGTCACACGCA
Organism: Syntrophobacteraceae bacterium; assembly: GCA_052143075.1. Lineage (GTDB taxonomy): Bacteria > Desulfobacterota > Syntrophobacteria > Syntrophobacterales > Syntrophobacteraceae > SbD1. The sequence goes on from JBKQTS010000142.1 coordinate 1,328, forward strand.
TATTTGAGGTATGAATCGCCTCCAAAAGGCTTGACTTTTGCTTTCATTGGTGCAATAGTTGCACTATGGTGCTGGATGGGTTTGTATGCCGGTATTGCAACGCTTTGGTACCGTAAGCGTGCGGATGTACGCCGATGATCACCGCCCGCCGCACTTCCACATTGTCGGGCCGGACTTCCATGTTTTGGTGCGGATTTCGGACTTGATGGTGATTGCTGGAGAAGCCCGCCAAACTCAGATTGCCGAGGCTCTGACATGGGCGCAAGCGCATCAGGAGTCGTTGGCGCTTAAATGGGCTGAACTGAACGAAAGGGGTTGACCATGCCGAAGAATACTTTACCGCGTATCCTTGCCGTGACAACGGACGAGAAGCCTTTGACCTTGCGCATCCGTTGGGACAAGGGCGAGGAAAGCTGCGTGGATGTTTCCGGTTTGGTAGAGACGTTCCGCGTTTATAAGCCGTTGCGCTCTTCGCCGGAATTGTTCGGGCGCGTACGGGTTGGCGAGCATGGCACAGACATTGTTTGGTCCGATGAAATAGATATGGCCGCCGACACGCTTTGGCGGCTCGCGCAAGAACAGGCGGGGATAACCATGTCGGCTACCGCTTTCAAACGTTGGCGCGAACGCAAAGCCTATACGCTCGAGGCGGCGGCGCATGCGCTTGGGTTAAGCCGCCGCATGGTGGCCTATTATGAACAGGGCGCGAAGCCTATTCCGCGCGTCGTTGCGCTTGCTACGCGGGCGCTCGACTCCGAGACCGTTGGCTGCCTGTTATCTACGGCTACGCCGGAATTTCCAGGGACGGCCGGCGATGGAGTTACCCGAAGGGCCGAGACTCCTTGAGGATTGGAGAGCGAGGCGAGCAGCACATGGCCCGCCTTCGTCGGAAAAATAAAAAAAAGAGAAGACCAGGCGGAAGGAGGGGGAGCCACCTGATCTTCTCCGGAGGAGGAAAGATGTTTTCTTTCCAAGCTTAATGATAACCTTACGGTCATGTGAAATTAAACCCACCCGGAAAATTTTTTTAAATAAATCTCAATTTGTGAAGAACACCACTGTGGAAGGCGGCGCCACCTGAGAAAATCGCTCAGAAAACCCCGAAATAGCACTGCCGGAATTCGTCTATCAATGCAGCGTCGGGTTTGAAAGGAATGCATAGCGGGTAGGGCAGGGGGATTCTTATTTCGTCGAACGGGGTCTCGCTTTCAAATTATTACATAGTATCAGGCGGAAGCTGTGCACCATGGATGACGGCCAGCACGTCTATTTGATTCGGCTTTATCCTGTAGAGAGCACCTTCATGCCGGCAGCCCGAATCTTTTTCTAACTTCTTTCACATCGATCGTTTGGCGCTCACCGCTATCTTTTATACCTGCTTCAATGGCTTGCCGGACATAGATCCGGTAGATGAGATCTTCCCATGTTGCCGAGTCGGGCAGATTGTCCAGCAGTCGACGAGCTTGCTCTCTTATGCTTTCTGCTTGCATGGCAGGGTCTCCTTCGTATGCTTCAAAATATCACCCGAGAGTAGCGTGATTAAATATACCACAATGTACCATCATTCCACATCGGGAGGACTTTTTTTAAAAATCTCAATTTGCGAAGAATACCGCCGTGGAAGGCGGCGCCACCTGAGAAAATGGGTCAGAAAACGCCGAAATAGCCCTGCCGCAATTCGTCTATCAATGCAGCGTCGGGTTTGAAAGGAATGCACAGCGGGCAGGGCAGGGGTATTCTCAGTTCGTGGAACGGGGTCTCGCCAGCCTTCATGTTAAAGGCCTGCACCATCAGGTTTTCGAGGTTGACCGTATCGGCCATGTTATAGGCCAGAAGCGTTTCCAGGGCTTTTATACTGCCTCTTTTGCTGTACTCGCGCCAGAGCAGCACCGCAAAATAGCCGTCAACGCCGTTGAGTTCGGCCCTGTCCAGCCCGAGGCTTTTCTCGCAGCCCTTCAGGCCGCCGCGGTAACCCAGACTGCTCAACAGATACCGCAGATCGATGTGCACATGGTCAACGGCTATTCCGAAGTAGTTCCTGATAAAAGGCAGATCGAAACAACTCCCGTTGTAGGTGACAAGAATTTTGTATTTTCCGAGGTCACGGGCAAACTGATCGAGATTATCGCCGAATACGTAATAGAATACTTCCCTGCCGTCATAGAGCGCTGCGGTCGTAATGTGATCGTAAGGCCCGCCAAGCCCTGTAGTCTCTATATCGAGGTAAGCGGTGCATTGCCGGAAGTCTGGAAAAAGCCTCCAGAGATGCTGTGGCGCCAGGGTGTCTGCAAAATATGCCGGATCGAGCGCGCACAGCCTTTCGCGGCTCACTTCAAGGCGGTTGCGGAGAGACTCATATTTTTGCGGGCCGAATGGCGTCAGCATCCAACCATGCTGGTCGTGGAAAAATTCCCAGGAATGAATTCCCTTTTGCCAGAGAGAGCGTTCCGTTTTAAGACCGATCCCCGGCAGATGGACAAAAGTATGCTTCAGCATCATAAAAACAGTGAATAGTGAATAGTGAACAGTGAACAGAGGGAAGATACCCCTTGCAGGCAAACTTACCCTCATGAGTTTTTGATTTAACCAAAAACTAAAAACTTAAAACTCTCTCAGTCGTTACGCCTTCCGAATATCCGGAGCAAAAGCAGGAACAGGTTTATAAAATCGAGGTAAAGCCGCAGAGCGCCGATGACCGCTCCTTTTCGTTCCTCTTCGGACCCGGCAAATCCGCCGTAGGCCATTTCCTTTATCTTTTGGGCATCGTAGGCGGTCAGCCCGACAAAAATGGCTATACCCGCATAGGTTATGAGCCAGTAGAAAGCAGGGCTGCTGAAGAAGAAATTAACGAACGAGGCAATTATTATCCCGATTAGGCCCATCATGAGGAAACTGCCCATGGAAGTCAGGTCGCGTTTGGTTGTGTATCCATAAACGCTCATGGCGGCGAAAGTTCCGGCGGTTACGAAAAAGGTGCTCGCAATTGATGCTTTTGTGTAGGCGAGGAAAATGGTCGCTAGTGTCAGGCCGTTTAGAAACGAATAGGCGAAGAACATTAGCAGCGCCGTCGAGGACTGGAGCTTGCCGATCGCGGCGCTTAGCGCGATAACAATGCCGAGTTCTGCGAGGATCAGTACCAGCATGACCCCCGGACTTAAGAGAGAGTAAATCAGCCCGCTGTTGAGCGCGAAAAGAGAGGTAAGCGCAGTGACCGCCAATCCGAGGGCCATCCAGTTGTACACACGGCGAATGAATTCGGTTTGGACAATTGCGCGTTCCTCTTGAAAAACTGTGCTTCTTTGCATTGCTAACCCCTTTCGGAATGATTTTATGAATTCTTTGCGATCTTAGACTATAACTTATTTCCTGTGCCCCGGTATTGCAAATATTTTGACAAGTGTCCGGAAACATCGGATGAGACACTTGCAGTTTTCGATTCGGATTCTTTGACTTAAAAGAAAGACATTTTCCGTCCTGGCAAGGAAACCAAGGGATTGCGCGGCGAATCTGACAGGCGGTCCCACCGCCGCGCCACACCGCCCCGGAGTAAATGATGAAAGATCTCTCGCAATACCGAAGCGAGTTTCCCATCACAAACAATTTTTGCTTTCTCAATAATGCCGCCATCGCGGCGCCTCCGTTGCGGGTGGCAAAGGCCGTGAGCGACTTGATGCACCAGTTCGCCAATGAAGGCTTCGTCCGTTACCCGGAATGGATGAAAACGGTGGACAGGACCCGCTCTCTTTTTGCGCGGCTTATAAACGCGGACCCCTCAGAGGTCTGCTTCACCGCAAACACGTCGGAAGCTCTGAGCATTGTAGCAGGCGGAATTTCGTGGAAACGCGGCGATAAGATTATGGTGCCCGTGCCCGATTTCCCGTCGAATGTGTATCCATGGGTTAATCTGGAGCGCGCCGGGGTCGAGATCTGCTTTGTTCGAAAAAACGAGGGGCGTTTCGGCCTCCCGGACATAACCGCCGTGCTTCGCCCCGGGACGAGACTTATAGCTGTGAGTTCGACGGATTTTGCAACCGGGTTCCGATGCGATCTGGAAGAATTGGGGAATTTTTGCCGGCAGAATGGTATCCTGCTCTGTGTGGACGCTATACAGAGTCTTGGCGCCATACCCCTGGACGTGAAAAGCTGCGGCGTTCACTTCCTGGCCTGCGGCGGTCACAAATGGCTCCTGAGCACAATGGGCATCGGAGCGCTCTACGTCTCGAAGGAGGTAAACGATCTGCTTCACCCGATCCGGGTCGGATGGCGAAGTGTCGAAAATGAGGAGAATTTTTACAACCTCGAACTGAAATTGAAAGCCGATGCCCGCCGGTTCGAAGCCGGGACCCTCAACCTTGCGGGAATCACCGCTCTTGGAACCTCACTCGATATGCTGCTCGAAATAGGGATCGAGCGCATATTCGAGAGGATATCGGGTCTTAACGACGTAATCTCAACGGAGCTTGGAAGGAGGAATTTCCAGGTCGTCAGCTCGATGGAACCCGGGCACAGGTCGGGAATTCTGAGCTTTGTACCCGAGGATGCGGGGAGACTTTTCCGCCATCTTCTAAACACGAAGGTGCTTGCCGCTCAAAGAGGAAACGCGGTTCGGCTCTCACCTCATTTCTATAACGATGAAAGCGACGTCGAAAGGTTTTTAGAGGCCTTGGACAGTTACTGAGATACCGGTTCACCACAGAGACACGGCATTCACCGCAGAGGCTGGTCGTGGACAGGGCAAGGACAGATCGCAGAGAAAACAAAATTCAGCAAGATCATCTGGGATCTGAGGGCTACGAAACAGGCATTGCTGTCAATCCTATCGAAAACGATCTCTTTTTTTCTCTGCCTCTCTGCGCCTCTGCGGTGAATCGCTTTTAGTCGTCAGAGGTTCGCAACCTGATATAAATCGGCATCACGAAGGCGGCGATACCTGTTTTCCCGTAGCTGTGGTAAAATACTTGAGAGCATAGCTTTTTGACTTTTCTGTGCCATGGATGTGGTTATAAAATGCCGGGACTGATAGCGCGGTGAACTCTTTTCGATTCAGGGAGAGACAAATGAAGCGGTGGGGATTTGTGTTACCAATTTTTTTTCTTTGTTTCTGCCTGTTTCCGCTGGCGCTCGAGGCCGCGTCGGCCGCCGCATCGGGTGCCGGCTTCAGCATCTGGGCGATTTTAGGGATTTTCTTCGGAGGAATGGCCCTAAATCTTACCCCATGCGTTTATCCTCTGATACCCATTACGATATCCTACTTCACCGATAAATCGATGGATCTGAAGGCAGGACGCGGCGCCATTTTGATCAATGCTCTTCTCTATGTTCTGGGAATAGCAATAATGAACTCCATGCTGGGGGTTTTCGCCGCGCTCTCAGGGCATCTTATGGGATCGCTGCTTCAAAACCCGGCAACGCTTGTGCTGGTGTCCCTGGTTATGTTCCTTCTTGCTCTGAGCATGTTCGACGTCTGGGATTTCCGGCTGCATGCATTGGTAACGGGGGCTGCCGCTCGAAATTACGCCGGTTACCTCGGAAGCCTTGTCATGGGGTTGACTCTGGGCATAGTCGCCGCTCCCTGCATCGGGCCGTTCGTTGCCTGGGCTTTACTCATGGTCGCCAACAGGGGGGACCCTGTTTTCGGGTTTTGGATTTTTTTCAGCCTGAGTCTGGGAATGGGGTTTCCGCTTTTCGTTCTCGCCTTGATTTCCGGCCGGTTGACCATGCTTCCCAAATCCGGTGAATGGTTGCTGTGGGTCCGGAAAGTCATGGGCTGGGTAATGATTGGAGCGGCCGTTTATTTCATTTCTCCCTTAATGCCGGATATACTGAGTACAGGACTGCTTTCAGTAACAGCCCTGGCGGCAGGGGTTCATCTGGGCTGGATAGATTCGAGCAGTGCCCAGTTCGCAGCCTTCAAATGGATCAGGAGGAGCGTCGGGATTGTTTGTATCGGCATCGCAGGCGCGATTATCTGGTATGCCATGCCGACGAGTGAGGGCATAAAATGGACGCCCTATACTCCGAAAGTGCTGGACCAGGCCAAGGAATCGGGCAAACCCGTTATAATTGATTTCTACGCCGACTGGTGCGCACCCTGCCGGCATATGGACCGGACCACTTTCCATGATCCCGCAATTGTCCGTTTCGCTGCAAAAGATTTTGTAACGATACGGGTGGATCTCTCTCAGAGAGGAGATCGCGCAAAAGAAATGGTGGCGCGCAGCTATAATGTTCTTGGGATACCCAGTGTCATTTTTCTGAAGCCCGGGGGCGATGAGAGGGCCGGTTTGCGGATTATGGACGTAGCGCCGCCCGACGAGTTTCTGGAGAGGATGAAGCAATTGAGGAATGGCGACAGTTCTCCGGACACGCAGTAAGTCCTGTATTCACTCAGACCTGGAGGCCAGACTGTCCTCGCGAAATTTTCTGAGAGAGCCGATGACGTCCATGACGGCCGTGGACTTGGCCAGGGGTTCGTCATAGCCGCGTTTGTACTGGTATTCGAGGAAAAGATCGATCGCCTTCTCCACAAGTTGCTTGAGCTGTCCGGCATGGAGCAGATATTTCTGCATATTTTCTTCTTTGCGGGTTTGAATTAAACTGGATATCCAATCGGATAACAAGATAATACAATTTTTGAGCAAAATCACCGACTACCTGATTCCGATTTTCGATCTCTGGTTTCGCGACACCAATCTTTCGGTATTTGTGCGTTATGTCGGCATTTTGATGATATTTAGGCAGGAGTTTACCAATGCCGCTTGAAAAAAAATGCAGGCTCGGGATTCTGGTGCTGGTTTTTATCCTGATGCTGGGGCTCTACGGGACTGGAGGGTGGAGCGGAGTTGATTCCAGGCTGCCCGCTGTCACCTGGTTTGTTCCCTACTTTGCGCTTCCGGAGAAGGCCGAGCTTTGCGAAGAGGAGGTGCCCCTCGGGTCTGCCGACGTTCGCGAGAGGTTCGACCGTGAGTTTACAATCATTACACAAAGCCATGCGCAGGTTTACCTCTGGCTGAAAAGGACAGAGCGCTATTTCCCGTGGATCGAGAAGCAACTTGCGTCAAGGGGTCTTCCGGACGATCTGAAATATGTGGCTGTTGCGGAAAGCGATCTGATCCCATCGGCCGTTTCGCATGCCGGTGCTGCAGGCCCCTGGCAGTTTATGGCGAACACTGCGGCTTGCTACGGCATCAGGCAGTCCGAAGCCATTGATGAGCGCTATGACTTCGAGAAATCGGCCACAGCGGCATTGGGGTACCTGAAGGACTTGCACGATCAGTTTCAGAACTGGACTCTTGCCATTGCCGCTTTTAATTGCGGGGATCGGCGTATTCAGGTAGAGATCGGAAAACAAAAGGTCAACAGCTATTATTTTCTCAAACTGCCCCAGGAAACAGAGCGCTACGTTTTCAGGATTCTGGCCATAAAGGAGGTTTTGGAAAACCCTGAAAAGTACGGCTATCACCTTCCAAGCGGGGCCGGCTATCAACCGATTATTTTCGAAAGGGTAAAAGTCCAGCTTTCGGGGCCGATGCCAATCGCCGTGGCAGCCGAGTCTGCCGGGGTTACCTACCGGGAACTGAAGGTGCTCAATCCATGCCTGGTTTCGGACGTGATCCCGAAGGGGGACCTTACGATACGAGTGCCCGAGGGCAGGGGAAAGCGATTCGAGAAAGTGGTGGAGGTTTGGAAAGCCACGTTTACGCCGAGCGTTTTCGTGCACAAGGTTTCGCGGGGTGAAACGCTCGATTCGATCGCCCGGAAGTATAATTCAACCAGGCAGCAGATTTGTAGCTGGAACAATATTGCGGGAAATAAAATACGAATCGGGCAGACGCTCAAGATTTACAGGTAGGGGATTTTCCGGAAGCGGGCAAAGGCCCGCGTTCTACCGGCGACGATACAGATGCGGTGAATCATGCATTTTCTTTATGAATCGGTAATTTTTCTAGTTTTGAGGCGGGATTTGCATTCCGCTTAAACTCTTGACAAGTATTTCCGGGAGAATTACGATAACGCGCCGTTTAAGTCAAAAAACTTAATTATTCTGGTGAAATATGGATAAATACGAAAGCTTCTCCAAGCTGCTTTTACAGAGCCGGTATGCTATAGCGCTGACCGGCGCCGGGATTTCGGTAGAGAGCGGAATACCTGATTTCAGGGGTAAGGACGGATTATGGACCAAATACGACCTGTTTGAATACGGGCATATAGATTCTTTCCGCGCCAATCCCGGGAAGGTATGGAAAATGCTTATGCAGATGGACGCTCTTGTGGAAGGAGTCGATCCCAACGTAGCGCATCTTGTGCTGGGGGATCTCGAAAAGCTGGGTATCATAAAGATGGTTATAACTCAGAATGTGGACAGCCTGCACCAAAGGGGGGGGAGTTCCAATGTCGTTGAATTTCATGGAAGCTTCCGCACAATGCGCTGCGACAACTGCCATAAGTCTTTTCTTCGAGAGGATGTCTCACTGGTGAGCCTTCCGCCTTTATGCTCGTGCGGAGGACCAATCCGGCCGGACGTTGTCCTGTTCGGGGAGGCAATTCCTCCGGAAGCGTACTCGCAGGCATTCGATGCGGCGGAGAAGTGCGATCTGATGCTTGTTGTGGGTACTTCGGCAAGCGTTGCTCCTGCCTCTCAGCTTCCACTGATTGCAAAGAGGAGGGGGGCGCATGTTCTGGAAATAAATCCGGTTGCCTCCGAACTATCCGAGTGGATAACGGAATTACACGTTATGGAGTCGGCCGCAGTGGCTCTCGGGAAAATTATGGAAATTGTCAGATCGATACATACAGAGGTTTCAAATTGATGTTTATTCAGTTTTTGTCGGCAACAGCATACGCCGCTTCCGATTTCACCGCGCCTTATCAGAGATCGGCAGACAGCGTGATGGATATGATCTTCAATGCAGGACCGATGGTAAAATTCGTTTTATTGATCCTTATGGCGCTTTCCGTTGCGTGCTGGTGTGTCATAGTGCTCAAAATCCGCCTGATCCGGCGGGCAAACCGGGAGTCGGGTGAATTCATATCCCTTTTCAGGCAGCGCAAGAATTACTCTGCGCTATACCGGGACAGCGAAAGACTGACTGACAGCCATCTGGCACAGATTTTCCGGGTAGGTTATGCGGAACTGAGCAGGCTCGGGAAATCGCTGGAAACAAGGAACCTGCTGGAGCTGTCCACAAATCCTGAAATCCTGCTGGAGAACGTGGATCGGGCGATTCAGGGCGGAATGACCTCGGAGCGGCAAAGATTGGAACGTTTTCTGCCTCTGCTTGCCACAACCGGCAGCACCGCCCCCTTTATCGGTTTGTTTGGAACGGTCTGGGGCATTATGACGAGTTTTCAGCAAATCGGAATCAAGGGCGCCGCCAACCTGGCCGTCGTGGCCCCCGGGATTTCCGAGGCGCTTGTTGCCACTGCCATTGGTCTGGGGGCGGCGATTCCTGCGGTTGTCGCCTACAATCACTTTTCAACTAAAATCAGGGGAATCGAAAACGAGATGAGCCATTTTTCCTCCGATTATCTCAATATGCTCAAACGCGACCTGATCCGCAAGGGCAGGCAGGAGGAAAGTGCTCCGAGCCAGGCGCCGGAACAGAGGTTTGCTTTGCAGGATTGAACTTAAAGGATTGAGGCTGATGCAAGCCAACGGGAACTCCAAAGGAATGGTTTCTGAAATTAACGTTACGCCGCTTGTAGACGTAATGCTTGTTCTGCTCATCATATTCATGGTGACTGCGCCAATGATGACGCAGGGAGTCGATGTCAAGCTGCCTGAGAGTTCAGCGCCGGCCATTCCGTCTGATGATGAACGGCTGGTCGTCACGATTACTCAGGACCGCAAAATCTATATCAACGACAATCTGGTGGAGTCGAACGAACTGGAATCCAAGCTTGCCGGCCTCACTGAGAACCGGCAAGATCGCAAGGGGGTTTTTCTGCGAGCTGACGAAACAATTCCATATGGGTATGTAATGGAGGTTATGGGACTGATAAGAGGGGCTGGAATTGATCAGATAGGGATGGTGACCGAGCCTGCGGCGAATCCTGCTCACAATTCCAAACAAAAGGGCAAGGGCAAGATTTGATTTCCCTTCATAGTCGTTTACCGTATCGCTGCCGGTGAAAGGGGACATGAATGGAATCCCTGGCATTTGCTGATAAGAGAATTCCCAAAAAGGACCTGGCGACCGGGATCGGGGCCTCGCTTCTTATCCATGTGCTGGTTTTCAGCTCCGCTTTTATATGGGCACTGGTGATGCCGCACAAATCTTTGAAGCCCCCTTACTGCACGGTAAATCTGGTGTCCCTGAAAGATCTGGGAAGTGGTTCCTCCGAGCTCAAGGGCAACCCCAAAGCTGCTGAGGAAGCTGTGGTTTCCGAGCATGTGGCGACTTCGGGCAAGGCGATCCGAAAATCAGAGCCTGCTGTGCCGATAAAGCGCCTGGCGGTCGATGAAGTGGTAAGAAAGCCGGAAGCTCAGATCAAGAAGATCGAACCCAAAGAGGTTCCCATTGCGCCTGAAAAGCCACATAGCCTTGAAGATATTGAAAAGAACCTGGATAAGCTGATTGCCAAACCGAAAGCGACTCCGCACACCTCGTCGGCATCGGCGCAGCAGGCGGAGCCTGAGCCTAAAGCTGCGGCCCCTCCGGCCCCAGCCAAGAACCAGCCGGGGAGTGAGAAGGTGGCTCACGGGACGCCGGCCGGGAGTGTAGAGGGGGGAGCCAAAGGTGCGGCACAGGGCAGTGCCTTCGGGTCTCCTGAGGGAAGCGGAGCTACTTCTGCTGTTTCAGAGCTTTATTACGAAAGGGTCAAAAACGCAATAAGGCAGGAATTCAAGCTCCCCGATCAGAATGTCGGGAATATGGAGACGATGGTCTTCTTGGTGGTGAGCAGGAATGGAGAGGTCATCAGTTTGCAGATCGAGAAGTCTTCGGGGAACAGTCTCCTGGATGCTGCAGCGATTCGAGCAATTCAAAATGCAAATATACCCGCGATGCCCCCTGTTATGGATCGTACCAAACAGGACTTCAAAATCAGATTCAGCCCACAGGGTATATCCTAGCGAAGAAAGGTTTTGGCCCACAACAATGAGCTACCGGTTTTTCATTAGAGCTGCCAGGGCTACTTCCGTATTGTTCCTGGCTTTCATTTTATCAGGTTTTGCTCAAACCGCTTCAGCCGAGACACCTGAGTTTACTATTAAGCCGTCGGCTATCCAGAAGATTGCAATCGCCGTCCCGGATTTCAAATACATGAGCCCTGAGCAGACCCAACTTGCCCGGGAGATGAGCGACGTGCTCTCAAACGATCTCAACATCTCAGGCGTCTTTCGGCCCCTGGACCGGAAGGGATTTCTCGAAGATCCTCAGGCAATGGGGCTTGAAGCTTCTGAGATCAAGTTCGAGGATTGGAGGCGTCAGGGGGCGGCTTTTCTGGCTCGCTGCTCTTACCAGGTTCAAGGGAATTCAATCAGATTGGACGGCCGGCTTTTCGATGTTGCTGGCAGGAAATTGGTAGGGACGCCCAGGAGCTATGCCGGCGAATTGCGGGCCTGGCGCCAGATGGTGCATGCCTTTGCAGACGACATCATGATGATGGTGACAGGCGAGCGTGGGGTGTTCGATACCAAGATTGCATACGTCCAGAGCGTCGGAGGCGCCAAGGAGATTTTCTACTGCGATTTTGACGGCTACAATCCGGTGCAGTTGACAAGGGACAACAGCATCGCGCTTTCTCCGTCATGGAGCCCCGACCAGAGCCAGATCGCCTTTGTGAGCTATAAGGACGGCTCGCCCAAAGTCTATGGTGAAAATGTGTCGAACAACACCAGATACCTGATCAGCGGTTTTCCCGGGATGAACATCGCTCCTGCCTGGAGACCGGGAAGAAATGAGCTGGCCGTTGCTTTGAGCAAAGATGGAACCCAGGACATTTATCTGGTAAGCCCGACGGGACAGATCATACGGAAATTCGGGGTAGGTTTCGGGTCTTCGATAAGTGTATCTCCTTCCTGGTCGCCGGATGGCCAAAAGTTCGCCTTCGTTTCCAATGAATCGGGGAGCCCGCAGATATACATTTTTGATGTTACGACCGGCCAAAAAAAACGTCTTACATTCAGCGGCAATTATAATGTGTCTCCAGCCTGGTCACCCAAGGGCGACTGGATTGCCTATAGCGGAAGGGAGGGGGGCGAATTCAACATCTTCATTATTCGATCGGACGGCGGTGATAATCATGTGCTTACAAACGGAGGCAGGAATGAATGTCCGCGCTGGTCGCCTGATGGGCGGAATATTGCGTACGGTTCTACTAAGCAGGGGGGGTCCGCAATTCGGATAATGTATTCGAATGGGACCGGGGACTGGCAGCTAACGCGGCAGGGCGGAGGGCAGGAGTTGCCTGACTGGTCGCCAAGAAGGAATCGCCAGTAAGCCGAATCGTAGGAGGGAAAAGGAATGAAAAACAAACAAAGTATTTTTCTCGTCTTGATGATGTTTGCCTTTATAGCCGCAATGGGTGCATGTTCGAAGAAAAACGTTCCTCCTCCACCCGGCTACGGCGGTGCGGGGCAGGAGATCGGTGCTCCCGCCGGGGGGCCGATGATGGATGAGGCGAAATGGAGGGAACTCGGCATCAACTCGGAAGCTGAAAAAAGAGAGTTTCTGGATAAAGCAAAAGCCTTCGAAAACCAGGATGTCTACTTCGACTACGACGCTTATACTCTTACAGAACCTGCAAAAAAGGTCCTGGATGAAAAAATCGCCTTCCTGAAAAGATACCCCAGGGTGGCGGTGACTGTCGAAGGCCATTGCGACGAGCGGGGAACCACCGAGTACAACATTGCACTAGGGGAAAGGCGTGCGCATGCGGCCCAGGAATACATAACCAATTCTAACTCTTCGAACCTGAAGCTTACTACTGTCAGCTACGGCAAGGAACGCCCGATCGCGGTTGGGCATGATGAGGCCTCCTGGGCAAAGAACAGACGCGATCACTTTGTTTTGAATTATTAGAACTTCCATTTCCCTTTTGTTGGGTATTTAAAAGACCGGTCTCCATGATGTATCATGAGGGCCGGTTTTTTGGTTTTTTGAAGACTAAATCCTGTTTTCCGTACATCATTGAAACAAATGTCTGAAGAGATATGTCCGGGCTAGGGACACTGGGCCATTCCCGGACGGGCGGATGAAAGGCTTCGCGGAGCGGCTGTTCTCACGCGCTGGCTTCGCTATGGTGCAGCGCTCGCCATGAAGTGCTGTTCAAACGTGCCACAGTTGCGTCAGTCCGCCTCGCATGGCTGCGCCGAGTAAGTATTTTTCGGTATATGCTATGAAAACATGTAGTATTGTATATAAGTCTATCATACGAGGAAAGGGAATCTATGTTGGGTGGAATCGAGAATAGGTCCTTGCGGTATTGCGTGGTGGTTTTCTTTGCAGGACTGCTTGCGGGGTGCGCCTCGACGTCGGAAACCACAACCATTCAGGAAAACCTGTCTATTCTGAACCAGCGGCAGGCTGCAATTGAGGCGCGCCTTCAAAACACCGAAGGAGCATCGCGAAAAAGCGGAGACCTGTACTCGCGGATTGAAGAGTTGCAGACGCAGATGAGGACTCTGAACGGCAGGATCGAACAACTGGAGCATAAACTCGATCAACTCCAGCGCGCCCAGGCTTCCGCTGCCCAGGCGCCGGCGCCGCAACCGTCGATGCCTCCTTCCGGAACCGCCGTGATGGAAGAAGCGCCGCCGTCCCGGCAACAACAGCAGCCCCCCGTGCCGTCAGCGCCGCCTGCTGCCGTAACTTCTCCTCGAACCGAGGTCCCGGCGCCGCATCCGGAGGTTCAGGCGAAAAACGCCGAACAGACGGGATTTGAGAGAGGTGTCCACCTGATGCAGCAAAAGAAATATGAAGCTGCGAGAAAAGAGTTTCAAGGATTCCTATCGGAATTTCCGAAATCCGACCTGGAAGAAAGTGCTTTGTATAGCATCGGTGAGTGCTACTTTTTGGAAAAGCACTACGAGGACGCTATTAAAGCATACCAGCAGGTGGTAGACAAATACCCGAAAGGGGGTAAAACCGCCAGCGCCCTTCTCAAGCAGGCAATGGGATGGCAGCAGATGGGTGAAACTACAATGGCTCGTATCATCTACACGCGGCTTGTGGAAAAATTTCCCGGCACTGCCCAGGCTCAGGCCGCTGAGAAGAAATTGCAGCAGATGTAGGTAACGCGAAACTCGCTTGCTTCGCGATTTGCCCGGAGTGGACAGTGATTTCAAGCCGGCATCCGAAATTGAAATCTTTTAACGATATTCCCATCTGTACCTGAACTCCGGGAAAAGAGCCGTAGGGCTAAGCTGCGCGCAGCCCACCGGGTCTTTTCAGTAGGGTCGAGACCCCCGCTACGCTCCCGGGGTTCTTTGACGACAAAAGATGCCCGCGATAAACTTTTCGCAAGGGACCTTCTGCGCGCCCGGGAGTTGCTGGAGCGAGGCTACTTTATTCCCACCATAAAAATACATTTTTTATCTGATTAAATACTTTGTTCACCCCATATATATTCTCTTTTGTCCGTTGTATTCGTCAACATGAATACTGTTCGTGTCATTCACTTTGAAACAACCGGCGAGTGTATATTCTGAAGTCATTGTTTTCCGGAGGCAAAATATGCAAAGCGCCTTGATTCAGGCTTTAATGAACCAGTATCGCATCTCAATGCGGTTGATGAAGGTGAACCCGGACAAATCCGGCCGCGTTCATCCAGAGACGCGTCTGGATCGTTATAGATGCCGGATTAGCCGGCCCGGGAAAGAAATAAACGTCTATGTCGCTGTCCCTCCCGAAGAGGGCGCCCTCACACCCTCCGATGTGCTGTTCATGCTTATTCTGGATGCCTCCGGCTGCGAGATGTTCAAGGATTATTACGCCAGGCAGGAGGAATTCAGCGAGATTTTTTCCCGTTCGGATGCAAGAGCGGATGGATTTGATGAGTTTTGGCTCGAATATGAATCCAGGTGCGAGCAGACCAGAAAGCTCCGGACTTTTCTGGGCAAAAATCTCTATGAGAAGCTGATAAACCGGTTCGGCTTCGATAATTAAGCATAAACCCCTCTCGTCTCCTTCCGTAAAAGTTGCAGCCGTGCTGTGGACTGCCGGCCAACTGTCTTTACCGCACTGAGCGTCGAGTTTCTACGGTTTAGATGTCCCGGAAACAGGTGGCCGTTGCCTGAAGGGTTACCTCTTCTCGAGGCGGCCCTCAGGATTTTCGCTCCCTTATGCCCTGCGCTTTAGAGAAAAACGGGAGAGTTTTTCTCAGATTTGCCGATTAACAAGTAAAAGACCATGAAGATGATGCCCTTCGGGGCGCAATATTTGTTTCGAAGGCGGGCAGGACGTGGGGAGAGATGCGGTGACAGCAGAGGCGAAGACAAAGCGGAGCGCTCGAGGATTTACTGAATTGAGCCTCGAGAACATTCTACGCAATCTGGTTCTGGACGAAGTCCTTACTCAAAAGGACGCAAAAAAAATTTTAGACAGGCCGAGGCCGAAGGAAACCGGTTTAACCGAGCATCCGCTGACAGCCATAGCCGATGCCAGACTGAGCAGAGCCACACCGCCGCACGAACCGGTTTCAATGGAATTTCTCGTGGCCTGGCTGGCGAGAAGAAGCGGCCTGAATTACCTGAGGATCGATCCACTGAAAGTTGATGTCAAGGCCGTTACGAGTCTTGTCTCATATGCCTACGCATCACGCTATAAAATCCTGCCCGTTGAAGTGACAGCCGATAAGATCGTTATTGCCACAGCGGATCCTTTAGACAGCGAGTGGAAAGAGGAACTTGAGCGTATTCTTAGGAAGAAGATTTGCGTAGTCCTTGCCAACCCGAATGACATATGCAGATACCTGATTGAATTCTACACCCTTAACGACTCCGTGCAGAGGGCTTTCGGAAAGGCGGACGGGGCTCGTCTGGGTGCGAGCATGAATCTCGAGCAGATGTTAGAACTCGGACGCGCGGGAAAACTGGATGCAAATGACCGTTATGTGGTCAACATCGTTGATTGGCTGCTTCAGTATGCGTTCGAGCAGAGGGCCAGCGATATTCATCTTGAACCGCGACGTGACAACAGTGATGTGCGTTTCCGGATCGATGGAGTGCTTCACCCGGTCTATCAGTTGCCAACGGTGGTTATGAGCGCTGTAATCAGCCGCTTAAAAGTGCTTGGCAGAATGGACCTTGCGGAGAAACGGCGTCCGCAGGACGGCCGCATTAAGACAAAAGGGCACTCAGGTGGAGAGATCGAACTGCGCCTTTCGAGCATGCCCACAGTTTTTGGTGAAAAATTGGTAATGCGGGTTTTCGACCCGGAAGTAACCGTGCGAAGCTTCGAGGAACTTGGATTTTCAGAGCGCGAACTTGGGCAGTGGAAAAAGATGGTGAGCTCTCCGTATGGTATTGTCCTCGTTACCGGGCCGACCGGATCCGGAAAGACGACCACCCTTTACTCAACCTTGAAATACCTTGCCAAACCGGAAGTAAACGTCTGCACGGTCGAAGATCCGATCGAGATGGTTGAGCCCAGGTTCAACCAGATGCAGGTGCACAGCGCAATCGGACTGGATTTTGCCAGCGGTCTCCGAACCTTTCTTCGGCAGGACCCCGACATCATAATGGTCGGTGAGATACGGGACCTGGAGACGGCGGAAATGGCCATTCAGGCAGCCTTGACCGGCCATCTTGTTTTCTCGACCCTCCACACAAACGACGCTCCGTCAGCCATTATCAGGCTAATGGATATCGGGGTTCCGAACTATCTATTAAGGGCCACCCTGCTGGGAGTAGTCGCCCAGAGACTGGGCAGAACCCTTTGTCCCTGCTGTCGAAAAGAAGGCACAGTGGATGGGGAGCTTTGGCAGTCATTGATCAGTCCCTGGGAAATCAAACAAACCGGTTCCATCTTTCGGCCGGTGGGTTGCCTCGAGTGCAGAGGGACCGGCTACCATGGGCGAGTAGGTATATACGAGATGCTCTCCATGACTCCAGCCATCCGGAGCCTGATAAGGCCTGATTCCGATCTCTCGAAGATCAGGGAACAGGCTATAAAAGAGGGAATGTCGCCGCTTCATATAGCGGGCGCGCTCAAGGTTTGCTCCGGACTGACCTCGATCGAGGAGATCTTTCGAGTTGCAGGACCGGTTGATTCGGTGTAAATCCAAAACTTCACAGGAAAATGCGCAACAAGCGCCGTGGGGATAAACCGCAAGTTTTCACCACCCGGGCACAGATGATCCGATTCCTCATAGCTTTTTTCTCAGTCTATTCACTCCTGCACGCATTCGTTTATTGGCGTGTCAAGGTCCTTTTGCCTGTCAAGTGGCCCTTCCATCTTCTGCTGATTTTGTTCATGACCCTTATGGTTTTTGCGCCGATCGGGACTCGATTGCTCGAAGGAGCCGGCCAATATGTACCTGCGCGAGTAAGCGCCCTTCTGGGATATAGCTGGCTGGGATTTCTCTTTTATTGTTTCTGGGGTTTTTTGCTGATAGGCGCTGCCGGCATCGTTTGCAGGCTGGTCAACCTTATCGCCGCGTCCTGTCTGCCGACTTTCACCGGCCCGACCGCTGCCGGTTGCGTTCTTATTGCAGCGTTTGTCATAAACATCTACGGGTATTTTGAGGCACGGTCCCTGCGCGTAGAGAGAATCGTTGTAAAAACGGCCAAACTCCCCTTGGGAACCGACCGGTTGAGGATAGCACAAATCGCTGACGTGCATCTAGGACTACTGGTTAGAGAAGAGCGTATGGCCGCCATCCTGCGCAAGGTTGAGGCCGAGAACCCGGACATTCTTGTAAGCACAGGCGATCTTGTCGATGGAGACATGACAAACATTGTGGCTCTTCCGGCTCTGTTTGGAAGATTGCGGCCTCGACTCGGAATGTATGCCATAACGGGCAATCACGAAGTTTACGCCGGGCTGGCTGAGTCGCTTGAGGCAGAAAGAGCTTTTGGCTTCACTGTGCTGAGCGGCGAGGTGAAAACGGTGGACAATATTTTGAACATCGTCGGGGTTGACGATCCGGCGACCGGTGCGCTTGAGGATGAAAAGGCGATCCTTGGAAAGGCCCAAAACGGTCTCTTTACACTTTTTCTAAAGCACAGGCCGGACCCGGCCGCCGATAGTCTGGGCCTTTTCGATCTGCAGCTCTCCGGGCACACGCATTATGGCCAGTTATTTCCGTTCCGATATGTCTCGGAGTTTGTCTACCCTCTTCAGAACGGGCCCTATTATCTTTCGAAAGGGTCGATCCTTTACACAAGCAGAGGCTCCGGTACATGGGGGCCGCCTATACGCGTTCTCGCCCCCCCTGAGGTTACGATTTTCGATATAGTACGCGAGTGCGAGTCATGAATGCAAAAACATCGGCCTTTTAGGCCCCGCAACCCGATGGTCAGGATACTTTGTGGCGTTTTCTCAGGCGCTCCATCTCGCGGGTCTCTTCCTTTCTCTTCAGGCTTTCCCGCTTGTCGTATTCTTTCTTGCCTCTGGCAAGAGCGATTTCCACTTTTGCCTTTCCATCTTTGAAATAAATCTTAAGGGGAACCAGCGAGAACCCGCGTTCCTGAGTTTTCCCCAGCAGTCTTTTTATTTCAGATCTGTGAAGGAGAAGCTTTCGCACGCGTTCGGGTTCGTGATTATCAAAGGAAGCGTGAGTATATGCGCTGATGTGCAGGCCAAAGATAAATACCTCGTTGCGCTTGACCCTGGCATAGCTGTCTTTGAGGTTGGCGCGTCCCTCACGCAGAGATTTCACTTCAGTGCCGAGCAGAACCATCCCGGCCTCGAATTTTTCACCTATTTCGAAGTCGTGAAAAGCTTTCTTGTTCTGGCTGATTATTTTGATATTTTCTGCAGGGTTGTTGGTCTTGGGCATATACTCGACCGGGGCTCCCTCCGAACCTTATTTTATAATCTCGTATGACAGACTTGTTAACAACAATCGGTCCCTTTGATGCCGGGGCACATAAAACCGGCTCACCGGCCCTTATTCCCGGGTGGCCGCGGGCTGCCGTGCAGGGACGGCTGAGTTCGCTTCGAATACGCGGAATTCTTCCGGGAACTTTCTCATAACCATTTTTCTCACTGAGTTGTTTACCTCCTCTGCCGTCCTCATGTGGAGCACTTTATTGGCAAACCGGCAACATTCCTTCATCGAGGAGCGCCTGATAAGATTCTTGACTCGAGGCAGCGACACCGGGTTCATGCTGAAAGAATCGATTTTGAGGCCGAGCAGGATCGGAACGTACATTGGCTCTCCGGCCATCTCTCCGCAGAGTGAGACAGGGATTCCGGCTGCGTGGCCGGCATCTACCGTCTGTTTTATGAACCTGAGAACGCCGGGATGGAGCGGTTCGTAAAGATAGGCGACGTGCTCGTTGGATCGGTCAATTCCAATGGTGTACTGGATCAGGTCATTGGTGCCGATGCTGAAAAAATCCACCTCGGGCGCCAGCAGATCCGCCACGGCTACGGCGGAGGGGACTTCTATCATTGCTCCGAATTGCATATTTTGATCGAAAGGGATTCGTTTTCTGGACAGCTCCGTCTGGACCTCTTTTATAATGCGCTTGGTCTGAAAAATTTCTCCGACGCCCGAAACCATGGGCAACATCAGCCTGATGTTGCCGGCGATAGCGCTGGCTCGCAGAATAGCCCGGAGCTGGTTTTTGAATAATTCCCTGTAGTGCAGGCAAAGGCGTATGGAGCGGAGTCCAAGCGCGGGGTTTGTCTCCTCGAGTCTGGGAAGCCATGAGCTCAGTTTGTCGGCGCCCAGATCGAGGGTTCGGATCGTGACCGGGCTGGGCGCCATCAGCTCCGATAAATCGCGGTAATCTCTGTACAGACCCTCCTCATCCGGGAATTCCAGCCGGTTCATGAAAAAAAATTCCGTCCTGTAAAGGCCTATGGCTTCAGCGCCATTGTCTTTGGCAGCCACGACTTCTTCGAGGACCTCGATGTTGGCTTCAGCGCTGACCCTGTGACCGTCAAGGGTTTGGGCGGGCAGATGAGCATGCCGGGTGATCTGTTTGACATAGGCTTCCAATTCTTCCTGACGTTCGTAATAGAAGCTTAAATCGCTCTCGCTGGGATTGATTATTATTGTTCCAGTCCCACCGTCGACGATGAGAATGTCACCCATCGAAATAAGACGGGCGGCGTCTTCGGCCGCTACGACCGCCGGGATGCTGAGCGAGCGCGCAACAATGGAAGTATGGGAAGTACTTCCCCCGATTTCGGTAACTATGCCCATCGTCCGCCCCACCTGCAACTGGATGGCGTCGGCGGGTGAAAGATCATGAGCTATGATGATGACCCGTTCGCGAATATCTTCCAGGTTGCTATGGCTCTGCCCCGCCAGAATCCGAATGATCCGGTCTCCGGCTGCATTCACGTCGGCTATTCTGCTCCTTGCATATTCATCATTGAGGCCGCTGAAAAGCTCTCTTACTTTCCGGAGCGACTTTATAACGGCAAGCTCCGCGTTCGAACGCTCCTTCTCGATATAGCGAAGGGATTCGTCGTAAATTGACGGGTCCCTAAGAATCATCAGTTGCACATCGAGCAGCCGCGCGTGTTCTCTGAATTCGGACTTAATACTCTTCTTTATTGCCTCCAGATCGGATTCGGCTTTGGCGACTGCTTCCTCAAATCGCCTGCATTCATCATGGACGGCCTCATCTCCGAAAAGCCTGTAACGGGGAACGGGGATTCGACCCCGTTCCAGCAGGTACGCTTTCCCGATCGCGATTCCCGGCGCAGCGCCGGTCCCCTTAATGGTCATTGAGGAATGGTCGTTCATAAATAATCAGGTCTTTCTGAAAAAAGGATAAGCCCTAAATTATCTTCTTCTTAGTCCATTTTTACTGAGGAGGGAAGAGTCTTCAGGGTTCGCCGAATTTAGCCTGAAAAAGGGCAGCCAGGGCATTGAGGGCCTCGGCTGCGTCCGGACCTTTTGCGGAGACTAGGATTTTGCTTCCATGAGGGCAGATGAGGGTCATTAGATCCAGGATACTTTTGCCGCTAACCGTGATCTCGCACTTTGTGATGAGTATTTCCGATTCAAAGCCGCCGGCGACTCTGACTATTTGCGCAGCGACCCGCGCGTGGATTCCCAGTCTATTGGCGACAACGAATTCCTGCACAAGGGCAGGAGATTCTGCGGCACTCGATTCCAAAATGGTTTTCCTCCGATATAAAAATTGCGAGTCTATTAGCATATGGGCGCCCGGTAAGTCAACTCCATGAAGGCCTCATAGATATAAATATCGGCGAAGACCCACGCTTTCCGTAACACAAATTTAACAACTAAATCTGAAAAAAGATGGGGGAAAAGCGATTTTTGGCGAAATTGAGGACGGAGGGAGAAAAGGGGGCCTTGGGCGAAAATCCTCCATGAGATGCGGAGGATGGCTATGGGGTGAGGTTCCGGTCTCTTATGTGTTTGTCTATTTTTCGCTTCGGTCTTTTCTTCCCGCTTCAATCGACGGCTTTACAAACCAGCCGTTCATTAGGCTGTATCTTTGCTCTGCATGATTTCGATGACCTTTTTTGCAACTGATTTTGAATAGATCATTGCAGTATGGCTCAGTGGGCCCGTTTCATAATAGACCCACCCCGGGTAGGGAGCTTTCATGGCTTCAGAGGGAAGCACGATATTGTCGACCGGCGAAAAAAGGGCGATCCCGCTACAGGGCAACCGGGGCGTCCCACATTCAAGTTCGGTAAAAAGAGGTCCACGGTAGAGCAGACTTTTCGCCAGCTTCCCCAGGCTAAAAGCTGCGACTTTGGATCCCTGATGTGGGCTTCCGATCGTAATCACGGCAGCGGGGACCGCTTCGTCCCGCGCTCTTTCCGCATACACCCTGGACAAAAGCCCTCCGAGACTGTGGCCTATCAGATATACAGGCTGGTTCGGGACCACATTTCTCGCATCGGCGACGAATCTTTCGAATTTTTTTAGAATTTTCTCAAAAGAGGTAAAAAAACTCCCGTAATTCATTACAAAAACGTTCTTGAAGCCGGCCTTTCGCAAAATGCTTCTAAAAAGCAGCCATGCGCTTGCATTATGATAAAGTCCGTGTGTGAGTATAATCACTGGCTCTGAGGCGCTGATCTCCTTCGGCTCCCAAAAGCGGCGAAACAGGCCAAAAGGATAGGAGACCGCTATAAAAGTCAAGCTCACGATAGAGGAAAGCAAACCTGAAAGGACCATTAATCTCGGTTTTATGCCTCGATCAGGCGCAAATCGAGCGCTCCATGCGTTTTCGTACCAGAAAAGAAAGTAGGTGGCCAGCGACGCACAAATCGAAACGAGCAATAAAAAGCGCACCAGGCAAAGCAGAGCAGTCATAGCCATTTGTTCGCACCTCTCACCGGTTAGTCATCGCCGACTGCCGAATCGAAAGGCATTCCGGCTGCACTGGATCCGCTCTGCTTTTGCCTCAGGGACTCTGTGACGGTGGGGAAAAGCTCCACGTCCGTATGAGGTAGAAAGAGCGCGGCTATGAACTCGTTCATGAAGTCTGGATGTACGCTCAATTCTATATAAGTCATGCGGTTTGCGATCTCTTCGGTCCTGTGAAAAGCATGAACGGAGAGTAGAGCAAGCCTGGCCCCGGCAAGGGAACTGTTTCCGATAAAACGGATTCGCTCTTTCGGGACATCGGGCAAAAGACCGATAAAGATCGCCTTTTCGATATCGAGGTGAGCGCCAAAGCCTCCGGCGACATAGATTTTTTCAAGATCTGTGAAATCCATGTCCAGGGTTTTGAGCAGCACCCGCACAGACGCGAGTACCGCCCCCTTGCTCTTGAGCAGATTGCTGATGTCATCCTCTGTGATTACGATCGGTTCTCCTGTGGCCGTTTCCTCCGCCTTGGCGACAATGAATTCGGGAACGTCATCGACCACCTGCACCCTTGGATTATCCCGAAGCGTGAACCTTCCGCTTTGGTCTATTATGCCGGCGGAGAGAAGTTCGGCAATGCCGTCGATTATTGCCGACCCGCAAACCCCTATGGGTTTTTGTCCTCCTATGGTTTCGTAATGAACGCTGTTCCCTTCTATAGCGATCTTCTCAATAGCTCCCGTGATAGCCTTGGTGCCGCATTTGATCCCTCCGCCTTCGAATGCCGGACCTGCGGAAGACGAGCAGCACACGAGCCATTCGTTATTGCCGATTACGATTTCTCCGTTCGTTCCGACGTCGATGAGAGCGCTAATTTCATGATGATCGTGCATTCCACAGGCGTAAACGCCTGCCGTGATATCGCCGCCAACATAGCTGCTGACGCACGGCATACAATGTAAAAGGGCCTTGGGATTGGCCTGAAGTCCTACTTCTGCGGCCTGGAAATGGGGAAACCGTGTAGCAGAGGGAATATAAGGAGCAGTACGGATGTTGCACGGCTCAAGGCCGAGGAGCAGATGGCTCATAACCGTATTTCCTGCAGCCACGAGGCAAGTGATATCGTTTTGCTTTACATTGTTCTTCCTGAGAAGAGAATCGATAAGCGCGTTTATCGTAAAAGTTACGGCCTCGGTCAGAGGCCCCAAACCGGCCTGGCCACAGGCAAAAATCATTCGCGATATGACATCTTCTCCATAGCGCGCCTGGGAATTATGGCTTGCCTGCGCGCCAAGGATGGCTCCGGTGCGCAAATCGACCAGTTGGGCGGCTATAGTGGTGGTTCCCACGTCAATAGCAACACCCTTGTTCCTCGATGTGGTATTGCCTCCTTCAATTTCACGGATCATCGGGCAGTCGGTGTCACGGAAATGGACAGTTGCCGTTATTTTCCATTTATTTGCGCGCAGCAGGCCGGCCAGACCCCACAGGCATGAAAAATGCGCCTGAATGTAAGGATATTCAGGGATTTTTTTCCTGAGCGTCCGATAAACACGGTCCAGATCCGAAAGGCTGTCGTCTATTGTCGGTGGGGGCAGTTCAAGATAATACTTCTCACACAGGGGCCTGATTATCGGCACGGGACCGTATTCCGGGCCGTGCACGCCGGTCGGTTCATCGAAGGAAACGATGTAATCCGAAATCTGGATTTGAATATCGCTTCGCGACTCAGGTGGAATCCAAACCTCAACGTCATCTTCTGCGAGTTCTGCCTGGCAGGCAAGCGTAAAACCCTGTGCGATTTCCTTGCGGCTCAGCTTTCCGATGACCTTGCTGCTCAGATTTAACCTGCCTCGTTTAATCTGGACGCGGCATCTGCCGCAGACGCCCTGGCCCCCGCACAGGTTACTGAGGTCTATGCCCGCACTGGATGCGACATCGATCAGCTTGTCGCCTGAATTCGCCTCGGTTCGAGTGGTTTCCGGCTGAAAAGTTACTGTTATTTTACCCATCAACATCTCCGTATGGAGAAACTTGGCCTGTTTTGCCACAAAGATGCGAGGAGGATAACGAGAAAGTCAGCGGTAGGAGATCAACTTGCACGATGCTGATATATAGCGGTTTTCCGGCAAATCTACAAGGCTTCCTGAAAAATCCGGGAATTTGAAAAGAAGAGGCCTCGACGCCCCGCGAACCGTTCCAACATGCCGATTCCATATCCGGCATGCCCCTTTTCTTCTAAACGTGCTATGATTAAATCCTTTCACAATCACTAATCAGAGAAGAATCGATAAGAATGTACCTGACTTCCTTCATCCATCGAGAGGAGTTGCTGCGCATTGCCGAGCGCTGGCTTTGTGGGAGGTCCGAACCTTTGGACGCCATGCTGCTTACGCGGATATTTATATGCGGCGGCTATGTCCTGGGCGAGACTCTTGAAACGGTGATCGGCGAAATTGTCGGGAAGCTTTATTCCGGGGAGTTTCGCAAGGTGCGCATCCGGTCCAAGGGAGAGCTGAGGGACGCACTGTGTCACATTGTTGGCGAGATCAGTCCGAGGATGGCATATCTTTTCGGGCGCTATCGGCAAAATCCTGAGTACTTCTATTATCAAACCCCTATCAACGGGGTCCTTTGCATGGATGACGGCGGCCGGCTCATTGCCTCATACAGGATCAAACGGCCTAAGAGAATCGCCGAAAAGGCCAATAGGCGCATTGCCAACTGGATCTTTCAGACTGTTCAGAGTAAAGCCACGGCGATGGCCGGCGCCCGCGCTAAAAAGTCCGGTATTCCGCTCGATCAGTTGATTACTCCCCGGGAGGAAATGGATCGAGAATTTATTGAGGCTGAGGAAAGCATTGCCGACAGTTTCCGTAATGGCGCCATCCGATTTGACAGGTCCTCGATTACGATAGACGATGTGGGAGGGATCAAAATCCTGGGGACTGAGGCACAACTGGCAAAGATCGAAGCAGCCCTCAGGAGCGATGCTTCTATCGGCGTTGGGGAGCGGGAGAGTTTTTACGGGAGCTACGAAGCTTCCAGCCTGATACTTGATATTCCCTGGGATCCTGAAGAAGTTTGCAGAAAATACCTGGATTCGAAAAGCTGGGAAAAGTATGCGAATCGGGGTATTTCGGCATCCGAGCTGAAGAAGGGGATTGAACCCCTCATGGAAAACCCGGAGGCGCGCATCAAAGTCGAACTGATCCTGTCGACACCGGAAGCAATGGTGGAATCCGAGCTGGGAAACAGCATCCACGAAGAGAGGATAATCTCTCAGCGAGACTTTAAACCCTACAAGGGATATATTCCCACAAACGTCGAATATCTTCTCGAGTACCTGTTTGCGGTGGGACTCGGTCCCTCGGCTGTAATTAATGGAGTTCCGATAAAGCTTTGGGGAAGGTATTTGCCGGATACGCTCGGCATGTTCATACGTGAGCTCTTTCAGCTTCCTCAATATGATCTTTTTTACTGAATACAAGTCTGTCATGCAAGGAGTTGAAAATGCCCGAATTCAGTTACCAGGACCCTTTTCCCCTCGGAAAAGATGACACAAAGTACAAACTGCTGGCCAAAGGTTATGTTTCTGTTGCAAACTTTGAAGGAAAACAGATCCTTAAGGTAGAGCCCGAAGGACTCGAATACCTCGCAAATCAGGCAATGCGTGAGGTTTCCTTTCTGCTTCGTCCCAAACAGCTCGAAAAGTGGACTGCAATTCTTGAAGATCCGGAATCCTCTCCGAATGACCGTGGCGTAGTCATTGCGCTCCTTCAGAATGCGGAAGTATCCTCCAAGTTCGTCCTGCCTCTCTGTCAGGATACCGGGACCGCCACGATTGTCGCCAAAAAGGGCCAGCAGGTCTGGACCGGCGTAAAAGATGAGGAATATCTTTCCAAGGGCATTTTTAAGACCTATACAGAGGAAAATCTGCGCTACTCGCAGACGGTCCCTCTGACCTCGTATGAAGAGAAAAACTCGGGGTGCAATCTCCCTGCTCAGATCGACATCTACGCGACCGAAGGGACGGAATACAAGTTCCTGTTCGTGGCCAAAGGTGGAGGGTCAGCCAACAAGAATATGCTCTACCAGGAGACCAAGGCGCTCTTGAACCCGGCGAGCCTCGAAAAATTCCTGGTCGAGAAGATGAAGTCTCTCGGTACGGCCGCGTGTCCGCCCTACCACGTAGCCTTCGTGATCGGCGGCACATCGGCGGAGGCGTGTTTGAAGACGGTGAAGCTTGCGAGTACCGGATATCTCGACGGCCTGCCCACCACCGGCAACGATTGGGGCCGGGCATTCCGGGACGTGGAACTTGAGGAAAAAATCCTGCAGGCATCCTATAAGCTCGGATTTGGCGCTCAGTACGGCGGAAAGCACTTCGCCCTGGATGTAAGAATCGTCAGGCTTCCGCGCCACGGCGCATCGTGCCCGGTCGCAATGGGAGTTTCATGTTCAGCGGACAGGAACATCAAGGCTAAAATCAATGAGGACGGCATCTGGATCGAGGAACTCGATGCGCATCCGGAAAAATACATACCCGCAAAATACCGTGGAAAACATGACCATGGCATTGTGAAGATCGATCTCAACAAGCCGATGAAAGAGATCCTGGGCGAATTGACGAAGTACCCGGTCCAGACTCAGCTTTCGCTTACCGGAACGATAATCGTGGGCAGAGATATCGCTCATGCCAGGCTGAAGGAAAGGATCGACAGGGGCGAGGGTTTGCCTCAATATCTCAAAGATCATCCCATCTATTACGCCGGCCCGGCCAAAACCCCCGAGGGGATGCCTTCCGGCTCATTCGGCCCCACAACCGCCGGGCGCATGGATTCCTACGTGGACCTGTTCCAGTCTCATGGCGGCTCGCTGGTCATGATCGCCAAGGGTAACCGCGCAAAACAGGTGACCGACGCCTGTAAAAAATACGGCGGCTTTTATCTCGGATCGATCGGTGGGGCTGCCGCCATCCTGGCCCGGGACAACATCAAAAAAGTCGAAGTGCTGGAGTACCCCGAACTGGGTATGGAAGCCATCTGGAAGATCGAAGTGGAGGACTTCCCGGCTTTCATCCTCGTCGATGACAAAGGCAACGACTTTTTCAGCCAATTGGGGTAGACCCAACAGTCGTGTCACCAGAGGCCATTTGGATTATTTGAGCGGCAAACGGGTAGTCATGTCAAGTTCAAAGCGGCCATACGGGTTGACATGATCCCAAATCAATGGCGTCAGTGGCGGGGTTTTTGCCGGCCAAGTGGAAATCATCCAGGATGGAGGTAGACGGAACGTATCGTCAGCGGGGCGGAGATTCCTCAACTGGGTAGCTTGACATGTTACCTGTTATTTCAGCAGCGTGAGTTAACATCCAGGACCAAGGATGGAACCTTCATGGGCGCCCGGGGCGCCATCTTACCTTGTAGCACCCCACAAGGGCCAATGAAAACATCCTGTACGAATATATTGGTTTATACATCCCTTGATCCGAGACGATAAATAGTTGCCGGGTGGACATTGAAGGTTTTGGCAATCTGCTTAGCTGATTTGCCTTCCTCAAAAAGCTGGGTGGCCAGCTCCTTTTGTTCAGTGTTGAGCTTTACGGGTCGCCCGAATCGAACGCCGCGTTTTTTCGCCGCGATCCGGCCGGTTGAGGTCCGGTCCCGGATAAGATCCCGCTCAAACTCGGCAATGCCAGCAAAGATGGTGAGAACCATTTTCCCGGCATAGCTGGTTGTATCTGCCCATGGTTCCGAAAGAGATTGGAGGCCGGCGCCGGCTTCCTTGATGTCTTCCACGATATCAAGCAGATCCCTGGTCGAGCGGGCCAGCCGGTCAAGCTTCCAGACCACCAAAACGTCGTT
Organism: Syntrophobacteraceae bacterium; assembly: GCA_052143075.1. GTDB lineage: Bacteria > Desulfobacterota > Syntrophobacteria > Syntrophobacterales > Syntrophobacteraceae > SbD1. The sequence continues at coordinate 29,614 of JBKQTS010000142.1, forward strand.
TAGCCTGAGCTGATCGAGCAATCGCTCCAGCTCGGGACGGTTGCGGTTTTTGCCGGATAGTTTCTCTTGAAAGATCCGGCCGCAGCCTGCACCCTGGAGAGCTTGAAGTTGAATTTCCAGGTTTTGTTCCTCAGTGGACACCCGAGCATAACCTATCTTCATGCTGGTCCTTATGATCTCAGAATCTTGTCGTATTCGGAATGGCTTCCAATCCAAAACCAAAGCAGGCCTTCCGGAACCTCTATAGCAAGCGCCCTGTAGTGAAGGCCAACACGCACCGCCCGGTATTTGCCAATCTTCTTAAAGTGCAATGAAGGGTGAGAAGGACCTATTTTGAGTAGTTCGTAGTGGGCATCCGCCAATTCCTGAACCTGCTTTGGCAAGCGGTGATAACACGACCAGAAATCAGGGGATGCAAAATGCCTCAAATTTCACTCGTCTTTCCTGCTTTGTGATCCGCGAGGGCCTTTTGTGCAAGGCGGTCAAGTTTACCGGTCAAGGCATCCTCTTCAATCTGGCTGTCCCATTGATCCGAATCGTAGTCTTGAAACCATTTGCGGAAAGCTTCGAGCTCGCTCGGAGCAAGTTTTCTGATTTCCTGTTCGAGTTTTTGAATTCTTGTCATGTGGCATCCCCTTATGTGATGTTGATGTGCAAAAGATATAGCAAAAACAATCTACTTTTGCAAATAACTTATGCAAAAGATAAGTACTTAAAAAGCCTCGCCTGGAACATCCAGGGCAAGGCATGAGCAAAAGTTGTGCATTCATTCTTTTAAAAACTCTGCGCCTCTGCGTCTCTGCGGTGAATCCTTTTCAGTGCCCGTGAACCCACTCTTCCACCACTGGATTGCTGAGGACCCCGATCTTCTCTATTTCGATTTCCACTACGTCTCCATGATGGATTCGTCCCACTCCGCTCGGAGTGCCCGTTGCGATGATGTCGCCCGGCATGAGGGTGAAATTTTTTGATATGAATGCTACTATATCGTCCACTGGGAAAATCATTTGAGCGGTGCTGGCATCCTGAACGGTGCTGCCGTTTAAACGGCATTGCAGACGCAGTTTCTGAGGATCGCCGATGTCTTCATGGAGAACGATCTGCGGCCCGATGGGACCGAAAGTGTCCAGGGATTTTCCACGAAACCATCCCGAGCGGTCGCCGGTCTGAATATTTCGCTGGCTTACATCGTTCATGCACGTATAGCCCAAAACGTGCTCAAACGCCTCCTCGCGCGTTATGTTCCTGCACTTCTTTCCGATTATTACCGCCAACTCGGCTTCGTAGTCGGTTCGAAGATCCGCGAATCCGTATTTCAGAAGGAAAGCGGGTATCACGATAGGTTCGCCCGGCCCTATTAGTACGTTTGGGGTCTTCGGGAACAGGAGCGGTTCTTGCGGGACCTCGTCTGTAAACCCGCTGACTTTGACCGAATGGCTTTCCGCAATGTGGCTGCGGTAGTTCAGGCCAAGGGCAACTATCTTTGACGGGTTTACCTGGTAAGGCTGCGATTTGCCAAAAACCGGTAAAAGAACCATATCTTTTCCCTTTAATCCTTTGACGGAACTACCGGCATAGCCATTTTTTCGTATCCCGCCGGCAACTCGAAGAGCGAATCGTCAATCGGACCCAACTTGATATTCTTGTACTCCATTGTCACTTCCGAATCTTCGATCTTGATCGGAAACGGAAATTGCTTGGAAATCCAAAAGAGAGTCTTTTCCCCGTCTTCTACGGTTTCGTATTTCTTGCAAGGCATGCCGGAAACGGTTTCTTCCCCGAGAGATTTAGCATTCTTTTCCTTGTCGGCCGTCCATTCTTCAAACGTCTTATCCGTAGACTGGTACGGCATTTCCATATATGTTTTCTCTTCGGGCGTGATCATCCAGGTCACCTTCTTATCGGGCCGGATGATCATGACTTGAGTCTCGTCTTCTTCGGTAGTTTCCTGCCTGACTTTGTCGCCCTTTACAAAAATCTTGCCTTTCATCGGTTCATCGCCTATGGGCACTATGACCATATCGGCTGAAAACTCCGCTGCTTTAGCCTGAGCGGTCCCGAGAAACGCCAGGACGGCAAATGACACGGAAAATACTATGGAAAAAATCAGCGGTCTTCTCATCGCATACCTCGCGGGCTGTATGGTTTGAATGGCGGGAGCGCTAACGCTGCGCCCGTGCGCCAAATTTCGAAAACTACACACTTTATTTCTAGTACGGTATATATTCTACTCGTCAGCCTGTCAATAACTGTGACCGGTTCCAGGCCCGGTTAACCAGCGAAACTGCAATCGATTGGAATGTAACGTGGCGCCGGAAGATTTCGCTTATTTATCGGAGAAAGCGGGGAAAACGATTCTTTGCGCTTACATTCAACCGAGGGCCTCGAGGAGTGAGCTGTCCGGCACTTTCCGCGAGATGCTGAAAATACGCATCAGCTCACCCCCGGTTGAAGGAGAGGCAAACCGGGAATGCATTGATTTTCTTGCTAAAACTCTTGGTGTTTCTAAATCCGAGATCAAACTGCTCAAAGGCGCGCAGTCGCGTGCGAAGACATTCGTTATTTCAAGGCCGTTCGGGTTCGTTCGTGAAAAATTAAAGGAAGCGGGTCCGGACCGTGTTTAAATAGTTTTTTTGCAGGTTTTTCATGAGGAGACTGCCATGCGAGAAGCCGTAATCGTTAGCGCTGTTCGAACCCCGCTGGGGAGATTTAATGGGTCGCTCAGTTCCATCGGCGCCACAAAGCTGGGTGGGATCGTAATCGAAGAAGCTGTTAAGCGCGCGGGAATAGGCAAAGATCAGGTAAACGAAGTCATAATGGGCTTGGTGCTCCCATGCGGCTATGGGCAGAATCCGGCCAAACAGGCTGCAATTGCCGCCGGTATGCCTTGGGAGGTTGAAGCCATCACGGTGAACAAAGTCTGTGGTTCGGGCTTGAAGGCCGTGATGCTTGCCGCCCAGGCTATCCAGTTGGGCGATGCTGATGTTGTAGTTGCAGGCGGGATGGAGAACATGAGCATGGCTCCCTACTATTTGGAAAAAGCACGAAACGGATACCGGATGGGCAACGGCGTCCTCGTGGATCACATGCAGCATGACGGCTTGTGGGACATAGTAAATGATTTCCCCATGGGCATTTCAAACGAGCTTTGCTGTGAAAGATATGGCGTAACCCGTGAAGATCAGGACCGTTATGCCCTCCAATCCTACATGAGATCTCTGGCCTCCATTTCCGGCGGTAAATTCAAAGAAGAGATCGTCCCGGTGCAGTTGCCGTCCCGCAAAGGCGAGCAGGTTATTTTCAGCCAGGATGAGTGCCCGAGGGAAACCTCTTATGAACAGCTTGCGAAGATGAAACCCGCATTCAAAGAAGGGGGTGTCACGACTGCCGGAAATGCCTCCGCTATAAGTGACGGCGCCGCTGCAGCCGTTATTATGTCAAGGGAAAAGGCCATTGAACTGGGCTGCAGCATCATGGGTGCGATAGGCGCCCAGGCATCGAGCGCTATAGATATGAAGTACGTTCTGGTCGCTCCGATCTGGGCCATACCCAAATGCCTGAAGAAAGAGGGCATCGGGTTGGATAAGGTCGATATCTTCGAGATCAACGAAGCCTTCAGCGGCTCGACTGTATGCGTGATGAAAGAGCTCAAACTGGATGCCTCCAGAGTCAACGTGGCCGGGGGCAGCGTCTCCCTGGGTCATCCTATAGGGGCGAGCGGCTGCCGCGTACTGGTCACGTTGCTCCATGAAATGAAGCGTTCGGATAAAAGGACAGGACTTGCTTCCCTGTGTCTCGGAGGAGGCGAAGCTGTGGCTATGGTGGTCAAGAGGTAGACGTCATGAAACTGAGGAGACTCGAATGGAGATAAAGACCTTTGGAGTTGTAGGTGCAGGCCAGATGGGAAGCGGGATTGCCCATGCAGCCGCAATGAGCGGCCTTCAGGTGATCATGAATGACATCAAGGACGAATTCGTCGAGCGCGGTCTCAAGAACATCACTAATATACTGACAAAAAGTGTCGAAAAAGGGAAAATGACCCAGACGGACAAGGAAGTCGTTCTGGGGCGGCTTAAACTCAGCACCAGTCTCAAAGACATGGCTCCTGTCGATTTCGTTGTTGAAGCCGCCAGCGAGAACGAATCGCTAAAATTAGCAATTTTTCGTGAGCTGGATACAATCTGCCGGCCCGAAGTGATCCTTGCAAGCAATACTTCCTCCATTCCCATCGGCCGGATTGCGGCTCAGACCAAAAGACCCGATAAGGTGATCGGCATGCACTTCATGAACCCGGTGCCGGCGATGAAGCTTGTCGAGGTAATTAGAGGGATTGCCACTTCCGATGAGACTTTTCAGACGACGTGGGACCTGTCGATTGCGTTCGGGAAGACCCCGGCCCTTGCCAACGACTTTCCGGGTTTCATTGCCAACCGGATTCTCATGCCCATGATCAACGAAGCGGTATATGCGCTCTACCACGGAGTGGGAAAGCGTGATGATATCGATACCGTCATGAGGCTTGGAATGAATCACCCGATGGGCCCACTGGCGCTCGCCGACCTCATCGGCCTGGATACTTGCCTCGCGATTATGGAGACGTTGTACAACGGTTTCTGTGATTCGAAATACCGTCCGTGTCCCCTCCTTCGCAAGTATGTGGAAGCCGGATGGCTGGGAAGAAAAAGTGGCCGTGGTTTCTATGAGTATTGAGAAGGATTGCCAAAATGGATTTCGAACTAAACGAAGAGCAGAAAATTATTCAGGATACTGCCGCAAAGTTTGCAAAACGCGAACTTGAGCCTGTCGCAGCCGAGATCGACCGGACGAAAAACCGGGACATCCTGAAGGCCAATCTCAAGAAGCTCGCTGAACTGGGTTTTATGGGATTGAACGTGGATGTCGAATACGGCGGCACAGGCGCCGGGACCCTCGCTTTCTCGCTTGTGATGACCGAACTTGGGCGCGCGTGTGCTTCTACAACTGTTACGGCTTCGGTGAGCAATATGGTGGCGGAAGTGATCCAGGTTGTGGGGACCGAGGAGCAGAAAAGGAAATATATCCCCCCCATTTGCAGCGGCGAGTATCTTGCGGGGTGCTTCGGACTGACTGAGGCCTGCGCAGGGTCCGATCCCGCCGGGATGCGGTCAACTGCCGTGCTCGATGGAGATTACTGGGTGCTCAACGGAAATAAGTGTTTCATTACCAGCGCGGAATATGGCGGGTGCTTCATAATTTGGGCCGTTACCGACAGAGAGGCCAGAAAAGGCAGGGGAATCAGCGCCTTCATCGTTGAGCCCGGTTTTCCCGGATTTATCGTTGGAAGAGACGAACATAAAATGGGACAGAAAGGCTCATCGACAAATGAGCTGATCTTCGACAACTGCAAGGTCCCGAGGGAGAATCTCCTGGGTAAGCTGAATGACGGCTTCCGGATCGCTGTCACCGAGCTTGCAGGCGGCAGGATCGGAATCGGGGCGATGGCCCTTGGTATCGGTCTGGCCGCCATGGATTACGCAACTAAGTACGCGCAGGAAAGAACACAGTTCGATAAACCCATCGCTTCACTGCAGGCAATCCAGTGGATGATCGCCGACAACTACACGCGCCTTGAAGCGGCCCGCCTGCTCCTGCTTCGCGCCGCCTGCCTCAAGGACCATGGGAAGCCGTACTCCAAAGAGGCCTCGATGGCTAAGGTCTACGCCACTGAAGCGGCGAACAAGGCCTGCTATGACGCACTTCAGATGCTGGGTGGTTACGGTTATTCAAATGAGTTCCCGATCGAGCGTTTCTATAGGGATGTCCGTGTAGCGACGATCTATGAGGGGACCAGTGAAATCCAGCGGCTGGTCATAGCCCGCGAATTGTTGCGGTAAGCTCTGAGATCAATTGCGGCAGCATTTTGCCGAGGGTTACATACTGCGCGAACAAATTTGTGAGGTCCCTTACACGCTTTATGTCACCCGCCTCAGGAACGAAGTTCCTTACCCCTCGTCCACTCGCGAAACGAGATAAGGAAGCTTTCAGGGGTATTGGATTGTGTGCGTAAAATTTTGCAAAATTGTGAAAGCTCAGAAGAGCGGGGGAAGGTTTTTTCACTTTTAAAGATTCCCCGCACCCCCGCTGGATTTCGGCGGTGCGCAGACGCGCACGCCCGAGCGCTGGGCGCTGGCGGTGGTTGGCTGGCGGCCGCCACCGCAGCGCCACATGGATCTCTACGCTCCGCCGGGCAAATGAGTACCTGTGGTCTGAATTTTCCTGCCCCGAAGGGGCTGCATAATATAGCCCGGGGCCAGTCCCGCGCCTCGCGGGCCGCCACCCCGGGGTTTCGACACCAACAAAAACCGGTTTTTTTTACCCTGTAGGGGTTTCATAACTCATCCCTTCTCGTGCTGTAGGCACTCATTTCCCGGATGAGCCGGTTCTTTTTTCTTGTTCGTTGTTTCAAAACCCTCTGTGTTCTCTGTGTCTCTGTGGTGGAATCATCTTTGAGGAGAATTGCTGCGAAAGTCCTTTTTTTCCTGACCGCCGCCATTTCATTACTGCTTGGGGGGCCTCAACTGTGGGCTCAGCCCGAGCTTGCCGGCCGAGCCGAAATTCTCGTCGGAGCAGTAACCGTTGAGAGGGCCGGGAAGCAGGATGCCCTCAATTCCGGCGATTCCGTGTTCGTTAAAGACAGGATACTGACCGGCGCCGATAGTTCCGCCGAGATCGTCCTGATTGATCTGAGCAGGATGAAACTTGCCGCAGACACCAGTCTGGAAATTACCGGGTATGAGTACAATCCCTCCGAAAAAATCAGGCATGGACTCCTTTCACTGACCTTCGGAAAAGCCAGGTTTGCCGTACAGGACCTTCAGGAATTCGATGACAGGCAGTTTCGCGTTCAAACCCGGACAGCCGTCGTAATTAGCCGCGATACCGGCTTCATCGTTGCCTATGGCCCGGAACTGCCCAGGGACGAAGTTTGCCGGGATGGGTTGGCGACAGTGCTGTGCCTGGAAAATTCAGTCATAGTGTTTAGCCCTGAATTTCCCGGTAAACTCGGGCTTCTTGCCGCCAATATGATGAGCCAGGTATGCGGACCGAATTTGCCTGCCCCGCCCCGGTTTGCCACGGCCGCAGAATTGGCTCGAGTTCTGGCCGGCCTCGATCGGATTGGAAATTCGAAGATCACGCTGCCCGGACCAACGGGAAATCCTGAGGGCTGTCCACCGAAATAGATAAATTCGGGCTTGGATGAATCCAACGGCTTGCACGGCAAAGCCGATGCCGGAAGTCAGCATATCCAAATGTTATGCGTTATGCTCCCGCCATTATCTTCGATTCAACGTTCTGGCAAGACATGTGGACTATCACTAAGCCTTAGCTGGGGACTGTTTCAAAGATTTGTTACGTACAGTGGCAGATAGACTTAGTACTCTGCGGGGCAAGCATATCCCAGGCAAGTCGCCAGGGTTGGGTCAACATCCGATCACCTGAAACGGAATATTCGGATCATGGAGGACTGCTGATTGCTGCGCAGAAGACAAAGTTCATATGTTGCCAGGCGTCAAGCGTATCCCTTAGTGAGCTTAAATACAATTGCCATCCACGTGCGAGTGAGTGTGCATCATCTTTTTCTCCTTCTTATTCGAGTCGGTAACGACAGTTACAGGAGGATAACTGAAACCGGTTCAAAGCTTTCGATTTACATTACGTCTTCCAAAAGGGCCTCCACCTTGATCATGATCTGGTCGTCAGTGTAGTTTGCGAGGTGGATGGCTTTTGCAGGGCATTCCGATACGCATGTGCCGCATCCCTGGCAGAGCGCCTCGTTGATTTCCGAGACATAGTTGACTATCTGCGGGACCCCATAAGGGCACGAACGTACGCAAACCATGCAAGTGGCGCAAAGCTTGGGATCTACCTTAGCCACCACGCCTCCGATGGTCTGGTCCTTGGCGGCAAGAAATGCGCCTGCCCTGGAAGCAGCCGCCAGTGCCTGGGAAATGCTTTCGGTGATGAGTTTCGGGCTATGAGCCATGCCGCACATGTAGAGGCCTTCCGATGCGAAATCCACCGGCCTCAGCTTTGCGTGGGCTTCGATAAAGTACCCATCTGGGCTGCTCTGAATCTTCAGCATGGACGCAAGTTCGCCGTTTTCGGCGGCGCGGGTCGCTGCGCTGAGGATTACAGCATTAGCCGGCATCTCAACCGGACGGTTCAAGACGTAGTCGGTGAGCACCACGGAAAGCCCGGCGCCGTTTATGTTTACCTGTGGTGGATCTTCCAGGTCATAGCGGGAAAAAAGGATACCTTCGGTCCTTGCCCGGGTATAGTAATTCTCGAGCAGGCCATACATCCTCATATCTCGATACAGAATGAGGATATCCATATAGGGATTGAGTTTTTTCAGCTCGCGTGCATGCTTCACTGCGCTCTGACAGCAAACACGGCTACAGTTCTGGTTATCGTCGGTTCTTGAGCCGACGCACTGGATCATAACGACTCGATTCCAGGCAGCAGCCTTGGCTGGTTCGTTACGCATGAGTTCATCCAGTTCGAGTTGGGTCATGACGCCGCCATTTTCGCCGTAGCCAAATTCTTTGGGCTGATATTCACGGGCGCCGGTGGCCAGAATGGCAACACCGTGGCTGATTTCTCTGCTCGAGCTTTCACCGGTTTGGATCTGGGTGACGAAATTGCCCTTATAGCCTGAGAAACCGGTAATGCGGGCGTCGGTCATGACTTCAATTTTACTGTGGGTCTTGACCTCTTCGATCAAACCTGCGAGGAACTCCTGTACGTCTTTTCCTTCTATGGTATGAGCGATTCTGCGGCTTAGACCGCCGAGTTCCTTTTCTTTCTCGATGAGGGCAACTTCAAAGCCCTGCTTCGCCAGCCCAAGGGCAGCGATCATGCCGGCCACCCCGCCGCCGATTACTAGTCCGCTTTGGACGATATCGAGGGGCCGCTCAAATAGGGGATCGAGCAAGGCCGCCCTGGCGACGGCCATCCGAACCAGGTCCTTTGCCTTTGCTGTTGCGACTGCTTTTTGGTTGCTGTGGCACCATGAGTTCTGATTCCGAATGTTTGCCATCTCGAAGAGATATTTGTTCAAGCCGGCGTTCATCAGAGTCTCCTGGAACAGAGGCTCGTGGGTGCGCGGCGTACAGGCAGCAACCACGACTCGATTGATTCCCTGCTCTTTTATCGCCTGGGCCATTTTCACCTGCGTATCCTGCGAGCAGGTGTAGAGATTGTCTTCTACATAAACCACATTCGGCAGGGACCGTGCGTATTCCCTCACCTCGGGCACATCCACGATGCCACCGATATTGGTGCCGCACCGGCAGACGAACACCCCCACTCGGGGCGGTTCATCACTGACGTCTTTTTCGGGATGTTTTTCTTTGATTTTGGCCAGGGACCAACGGGTTTCGCTCAAAAATGCACTGCAGGCGCATGCCGCTGCCGAAGCCTCCATGACGGACTGAGGGATGTCTTTTGGCCCCTGCATGGTGCCGCAGACAAAAACTCCAGACCTGGACGTGGATACGGGGGTAAAGCAGTCCGTGTTCACAAAGCGGTTTTGGTTGAGATCGATGCCGAGTCGCCTGGCGAGGTCCATCGACTGTTCACCCGCGTCCAAACCAACCGAAAGCACTACAAGGTTGTAGACATCGGAATGCATACGGCCTTCTTCGCCCACGTAAGAGATCTCGAGGTCCCCATCGCCAACGGGTTTTACCGTGTGCACGCGGCATCGGATGAAACGAACGCCTTCGCGTTTTGCCCGCAGGTAATATTTTTCGAAATCCTTCCCGTAGGTCCGCATGTCCATGAAGAAAATTGCCGTATCAAGACCGCCGTGTGCATGCTCTTTGGCGATAACGGCCTCCTTGAGGGCATACATGCAGCAGACACCTGAACAGTATGAATTGTCACAGTGGTTTAGGTCTCGTGAACCCACACACTGAAGCCAGGCTATCTTTTTTGGTTCTTCCCGATCGTAGGGCCGCATGAGGTGACCGCGGTAAGGCCCCGACGCGCTCAGTATCCGCTCAAATTCAAGGCTGGAGACAACATTGGGATGGTTGGCGTAATGGTAGGAATCGAGACAAGACGGTTCGAAAACCCCGCTTCCGGCTGCGAGCACCACCGCTCCAACCTCCAGTTCCCTGATGCGCGGCGTATCCGCATACAGGACGGCTCCGGCCAGGCAGACCTTTTCGCAAAGGCCGCAGCCGATACAGGTCTTGGGGTCAATGGAATAGACCATCGGTACGGCCTGGGTGTAAGGGATGTAGGCGGCGGCTCTTCGATCAAGGCCGCAGTTGTACTCGTTTGCGGCTCTCAGGGGGCAGGCCTGGGCGCATGCACCACAGCCGGTGCATTTGGATCTGTCAATATAGCGAGGGGACTGGCTCAACTTGGCGATGAACCGTCCCGGCCTGCCGTCAAGCGATTCGACTTTTGAATGTGTTACGATACTGATGTTTAGATGCCGGCCGACCTCGACCAGTTTGGGCGAGATGACTCACATCGCGCAGTCATTTGTCGGAAAGGTCTTGTCCAATTGCGACATCAGACCTCCGATCGTTGGCGACTGTTCCACCAGGTAGACGTAGTACCCGGCATCGGCCAAGTCCAGGGATGCCTGCATGCCAGCAATGCCGGCGCCGATAACCATGACAGCCCCAATATTACGATTCTCACCTGTTTTTGCCATCTCCATTCCTGTTGTCTATTTTTCTATTTCAGGCAAAGTGAACTTTTCCATCAGGTGCTCCGGATTTATTGCTTCATGCATCCGTCCGGATAAACTTCGGCGTGGTGCCGTCATATCCATGGAGCTCTATAGGACCCCACTTTTCAACATCGACTAAGCGTTGCGAAACGTTATAGACCCCAAGCCCCGTCTTTGCGGAAATCTCCCGGACAGACTGCGGGCCGGTCCGCAAAACCTCGAGGATCAAGGCGTTTTCGTACTCGGTTTCGCATACAGATCGGAGGAGCCGGTCGAACTCGACTGAGTCCATCGTTTCGTTGTAGACATTCCCACGTTCTGTGACCTGGCGGTCAATGCCTGCAAGCCATCGGACCCGGGGCGAGCTTAGAACGCTCTCCACCGCTGAAAGCTCGAGAGTGAATTTTGAGACGTCAAAGGGACCAAGTTCCGCCAATTCGTTACTCAGCTCTTTTATGTAGTTTGCGAAGAGCTGCCCTTCGGCGGCGCTAACCCACCGGAGCTGAACACGACCTCGGCCGATTTTGGACCGGTCGAGCAGGTTTTCCACGATCCGCACCCTCTTTTGCGTATATACATTACCTTCCAGATAATGGCAGTCTCCGAGGTGACATCCGAAGACGAACACGCCGTCAAAACCGCTCCTTAGCCCCTCCGTCAGATATAGAGGGTCCACCCTTCCCGAGCACATCGTGCGCAACACCCGGATTGTCGGCGGGTACTGGAAACGGGACACACCAGCCAGGTCCGCTCCGGCGTATGAGCACCAGTTGCACAAAAAGGCCAGCACCTTAGGCTCAAAAGTACTTACATTCATTTGCTGTTCTCCCTCAGGACCGAATCGCGTCCGCAGTACACAATCCGCACTATTTTGCGGCGCCGCCGGCTCGGATAGCCGCGACGATCTGGCAGTCTCTGAAATGTTTCATATCGATCGCTTTCTGTGGACAGGATGCCGCGCACACGCCACAGCCCTTGCAGGATGAGGAAACGGTTTCCGCCCGGTACCCTTTTCCTGCTGCCTCGTGAAGTCTTATCGCCCCGAACGCGCAGTTCGCCTCACACATTCCGCACCCGATGCAAAGCTCCTGGTCAACCACTGACGCAATAGGCTCGACTTCGACAAATGGTTTTGCAAGAACGCTTGCAGCACGCGCAGCAGCGGCCTGAGCCTGGATGATGGACTCATCTATGGGTTTGGGATAGTGAGCAAGGCCGGCAACAAAAACGCCATCGGTTGCAAAGTCCACGGGCCGAAGCTTCATGTGGGCCTCAAGGAAAAACCCGTCCTGGTTTAGAGGCACCTTGAAAAACCTGGCTAACTCATCGAGTCCCTTTGGGATTATGGCGGTAGCCAAGTTGAGGTAATCCACGGAAATCTCAACGGGATTCCCAAGGACGTGATCCCTGACCCTTATCCGCAGCTTTTCTTTTCCGGCCACTGTCACCTTCTCTACGACCGGTTTTTCGTCGGCGTTATACCGGATGAAGAAAATCCCATGCTTTCTGGCCTTGGTGTAGAGATCTTCCCTGCTGCCGTAAGTGCGCATGTCCCGGTAGAGGATATAGACGTTGAGGTCGGGCTTTTTTTCTTTGAGATCGATTGCCTGTTGCACGGATGCCGCACAGCAGATTTTTGAGCAGTAAGAGCGTTCAGGTTCTCTGGAACCGACGCACTGGATAAACGCAATCCCTTCGGAAGAATCCAGCCGCTTAGGGTCATCTTCGAAAAGTTTTTCGAGTTCGTGCCATCGGGTTACCCGTTCGGTTTGACCGTACAGGTACTCCCGGGGTTCTAAGGAGTGCGCCCCTGTTGCGAGTATGGCTACGCCGTGCTGGATTTCCCGATTTTCGCCGTTCACCTGAACCGTAGTGGTGAACTGACCGACAAACCCCTTGACCGCCAGCATTTTCGCCCCGGTAAGGACCTCTATGTTTCTGTTGCCTAGCACCTTACCCTTAAGCTCTTCGACGTATGAACGTACGTCTTCACCCTTCCAGGTCTTTCTGAATTTTAATGCATGGCCGCCGAGGCTTTCCTTTTGCTCGATAAGGCAGGTTTTAAAGCCTTGGGCTGCCAAATTGAGCGCCGCGTTCATGCCGGCAACCCCGCCTCCGATAACCAGGGCCGATTGGGTTAAAGCCACCTGGAGCTTTTCTATGGGATCGAGCAGGGCTGCCTTGGCGACAGCCATCCGTACAAGGTCTTTAGCCTTGGCTGTAGCCTTCTCCGGCTCTGCCTGATGCACCCAGGAATCCTGGTCACGAATGTTTGCGAACTCAAAAAGATACGGATTAAGGCCTGCTTCCCGGATCGTTTCCTGAAAAAGCGGTTCATGGGTCCTGGGCGTACAGGCTGCAGCCACGATCCGGTTTAGCCTGTGTTCCTTTATTGCCTCTATGATGAGCTTCTGGGTGTCCTGGCTGCAGGTGAACATGTTGTCCGCAACATAGGCCACGTTGGGAAGGCCCCTTGCATAGTCGCGGACCTCCGGTACGTTCACCACACTCGCGATATTGACTCCGCAGCGGCATACAAAAACACCGATCCGAGGTTCGGCATGTATGGAAGGGTCTTCAGGCGGATAGGTCTTTTCCAGTGTCAGAGAATTTCGCGATTCGGAGAGAAGAGCAGCCGATGCCGCAGATGCTGCCGATGCCTCCATTACTGAGAAGGGGATATCTTTTGGACCGCAGAAGGCCCCGCAGGTAAAAACACCGGGCCGGGAAGAGGCAACGGGGGAAAAGCCGCTCGTACGAGCAAACCCGCTTGTGTCAATCTCGATCCCGATTCTTTCGGCAAGCGCCTTTGATTCCTTCGAAACCTGAAGCCCTATGGACAGAACTACCAGGTCGAAGATTTCGGCATGCATCTTCCCGGTCTCGTCGACATATTCGATCCTGAGGTCATCGGAGTTCGGTACTGCGCGGACTATCGAGTGTACCCGGCAGCGGATAAAACGGACCCCTATCTCTTCTTGGGCCCGATTGTAGTAGCGTTCAAAATCTTTTCCGCAGGTACGCATGTCCATAAAGAAGATTGCGGCGTCGAGCTCATCTTTGGCGTGTTCCTTTGCAATCACGGCCTCTTTAATGGCATACATACAACACACCCCCGAGCAGTACTCGTGGGCGTACTGGTGTGAATCTCGAGATCCCACGCACTGGATCCAGGCGATCTTTTTGGGCTGCCGGTGGTCTGAGGGTCGTGCGAGGTGTCCCTGAGTGGGGCCTGAAGCCGAAAGGATGCGCTCGAACTCCATCGAGGTCACCACATTCGGCAGGTTCGCGTAGGCATAGGTGTCGTATTTGGAGGGGTCGAACGGCTGAAAACCTGGCGCGAGGATGATTGCGCCGACATTTATCTCCAGCTCTTTGGGCGGCTCGTCGTGATCGATAGCCTTTGCAAGACAGGCCTCGACACATTGGTAGCATTCGGAACACACGCCGCAGCTAAGACAGCGCGCCGCTTCGCCCCTCACCTGCTCTTCAGTGAACCCGAGCCGCACTTCTTCGAAATTGCCGGTGCGGATTTCCGGAGAAACAACAGGCATACGCGCGCGCGGTATTGTGTCATAGCCTTCGGTCGAAACTTGCTCGACCGCTTGCCATTCCTTTTCACGCCCGGCGCTTAGATCTTCCCCCCGGATGTATCGGCCAATCGAAATTGCCGCCTGCTTGCCGGCGGCAATTGCTTCGATTACCGTCCTTGGGCCGGTCACCGCATCCCCGCCTGCAAAAATGTCAGGATCGTGGGTCTGCTGGGTGAGCAGGTCAATTGTCATCGTACCCGAATCGGTAAGCCGGCAGGCGCACTCTTCGGTAAGACACGCCCAGTCGGATTCCTGGCCGATGGCTGGAACCACAGCGTCCACCTCCATGATGAACTCGGACCCTTCAACGGCCACCGGCCGCCTTCGTCCGCTTGCATCAGGTTCTCCGAGCTCCATCCTCATGCATTCAACAGCCTTTACCCGCCCGTTTTCCCCGATAATTCGCTTAGGGTTGGTGAGGGTCATGATCTCGATGCCTTCTTCGCGGCACTCTTGGATCTCTTCCTCGCTGGCGGGCATTTCCTTCTCGCTTCTGCGACAGGCAATAAAAGGCTTGCTCGAGCCGTTGCGAAGGGCTGTTCGCACGGTATCCATCGCAGCGTTTCCACCGCCTATGACCGCGACGCGATCGCCCAGGGGGACCTTTTTGCCCAGATTTATGTCTCTTAAGTATTGAACACCGGGGACCACCCCTTCAAGCTCTTCGCCCGGGATGCCGAGCGCCTTGCATTCCTGGGCGCCTATGCCCATGAAGAATGCCTTGTATCCCTGCTCTCTCAACTGAGAGATGGTAAAGTCTTTGCCGATCTCCACCCCCGTTTTGAACTCTACGCCCATATCCCGTATGACCTGGATTTCGGCTTCGATTGTGTTTCTCGGAAGCCTGTAGGAAGGAATGCCAACGCTCAGCATGCCTCCGAGCACCGGCAGCTTTTCAAAAACCGTTACCCGGTAACCTTCGATTGCGAGGTAATAGGCGCACGATAAGCCCGCCGGACCCGAACCGATGATTGCGACCTTCTCGTTGCGTTTCACATTTATCTGCGGGACGAACCTGGTTTCGGAGCTCAAATCCAGATCGGCCAGAAAGCGCTTGATCGAATCGATTGCCACCGGCTTGTCAAGCTCGCCCCTCGTGCAGGCGGTCTCGCAGGGATGGTGGCAAACACGGCCGCAAATTGCCGGCAGGGGGTTTTCTTCCTTGATAAGCTTTAGGGCCTCCTGATATTTGCCCTGAGCAGTCAAAGCCACATACCCCTGGACCGAAATGTGCGCCGGGCAGGTCGCCTTGCATGGGGAAGTGCCGCGCTTTTCAATGGCAAACGCTCCGGGTACTGCCTGGGGGTACTTGCGGAATGCCGCCCGACGCTCGCTCATCTCCATGTCCCACTCGTTCTTGCGTGCGACCGGGCAGACACGAGCGCATTCACCGCAGCCGGTGCACTTTGAAATGTCGATGTACCGGGGTTTTTGAAGGAGCTTCACCTTGAAATTTCCCGGTTCACCGCTAACTTGCTGAACTTCCGATAGGGTCAGAAGCTTGATGTTGAGATGACGCCCGCATTCCACGAGCTTTGGGGAAAGAATGCACATGGAGCAGTCGTTAGTGGGAAAGGTTTTGTCCAGTTGAGCCATAGTCCCACCGATGGTGGAAGAGCTCTCGACGACGTAGACGAAGAATCCCGATTCGGCAAGGTCGAGAGCAGCCTGGGTTCCTGCTATGCCTCCTCCCACAACCATGACGGCACCCGTAAAGTGCCTTGCTTGAGTGTTTTCATTCATTACTTTGCTTCTCCATGAGGAAATCGCAGCGTGGTCGGTTCCCTGCCCGGCCATCTATTTCCGGTATCAAGCCTTACCTTAAGCTCGCCTCTGCATTGACAATTCGAGGTTCAGCGTGAAGTGAGGTAACCGCAAAATGTTGCAAGCGGTAGACCAGAGGCTCCTAACGCCGCGAACACCAAAGAGTATGCTATGTCCAGTGAGATTCTTGAGGGAGGGACCTAACGATCGGGGTGGGTCTTCAACTGTTAAGAATTAAACACCTGTTAAACTTGACTTCATTTTTTAACACAAAGAAGACGATTCAGGTAGTTTTGTCGGCATTATGATTTTCAGTGATTACATCAGTCTTATAGACAGATCTGATCCCGTATTTTCTCATGCGGTTCCAAATGGTGACGCGGGAAATACCTAACATCTCAGCAGCTAACGACTGGTTGCCTTTTGAGCGATTCAGGGCGCTTATAAGCTCTCTTTTCTTAATTTCTTCCTTACTTTGCGCCAGCGGCTTACCGTGCCTTATCGCCGTTTTTTCCTGAAGAATACCTGGAGGCAGGTGATGGGCCCTGATCATCGGTTCCTGGCAAACAACAACGGCATACTCGAAAGCGCTCTTCAGTTCTCGAACATTGCCGGGCCAGGTATAGTTTATAAGACAATCGATCAGGTCCTTGCTGATGCCTTTGATATCCTTTCCGCTCTTCATCTGAATTTTCCGGAAAATGGATTCGGCAAGAAGAGGTATATCCTCTAACCGCTCTCTCAAGGGCGGTAGGTGGATCGGAATCACATTGATTCGAAAGAAAAGATCTTCTCGAAACGATCCCTTTTCAATCAGTGAAGGTAGGCATCGATTGGTGGCCGAAATAATTCTCACATCCACCGGGATAGGTTTGCTGTCGCCGACCCGCTCGATTATTTTATCTTCCAACACCCGCAGGAGCTTTACCTGGGTGATAAGAGGCAAGTCGCCGATCTCATCGAGGAAAATATCCCCGGACTGAGCCATTTCGAATCTGCCGGCCCGGTCCTTATAAGCACCTGTGTAAGCGCCTTTGACATGCCCGAAAAGCTCGCTTTCCAAAAGGGTTTCAGTCAAAGCCGCACAGTTCACCTTGACAAAAGGAGCGCTCTTCCTTCCACCGATCTGGTGAATGGCCCTGGCCACCAGTTCTTTCCCGGTCCCGCTCTCACCCAATATGATCACGGGAGCATCCGACAATGCTGCATTTTCTATGAGATCGTATACGCTCCTCATCGCCGCCGAGATGCCGATTATTTCATGGAAACCGTCCTCCGACTTGAGTTTACGGCGAAAGGCCGCTATCTGTTTATCCTTTTCAACGATCTCTGTTATATCCGTGACGGTTTCAACTGCCCCAATGACGTTTCCCTTCCTGTCGCGAAGTTGAGATGCATTTTTTAAGACTTGTATGTATGCGCCGCTTTTGTTCATAATTGTACATCCCGATACATCCAGAGAACCATTTTTGAACAACTTGCACCAGAAGGGCTCACCTTGTTCCCGGGCCATCTTGTAAATGCTGCAGTTAAGGATCGAACATTTCTGACCAATGAGTTCCTCACGCGAGTAGCCTGTGATCGTCTCAAGGGCTCTGTTTACCGAAATGATAGAACCCGTTGTGTCAACGATCATTATCCCGTCTCGCATGGTATTCACAACGGTTTTCCAGTAGGTGTCCAGATCTGTTTCAAACATGGGAGTTCACTTTTAAACAATTGCTAACGTGCATTTCTTAACAATTTGATCTTTCCAGTCGCTAAGTTTCAATTTCGAGCAGAAATCCTGTCAATTAGATCCGCTCGCCGCCTAACTGAGGCATAGATATTAAATAAAACGTACCGGCACCATAATGTGGCATTAAGTTTGCCTTTAACTTCAGCAAACCCAACCAGAGGGGGCTGCTTCGAAAATGAAAGAGAAACCTGATTACTTCATCGATTTTCGGGAAAGCATCACTCCTCTTTCTCTGCTGAGAGTAGGCCAACTGGTCAAGCAGATGAAACCTCATGAACTCCTCGAGATCATCGTAACGGATCCCGATGTTCGGTCGGACGTGTTAAAGATCATTCCGGGCTGCGAACTGGTCGGTATGGAATTGGACAAAGAGGAGGATTTTTGCCGAATTCAGCTCGAGAAAAGAGAATGCTCCGACAGTGTCTCTTTCGATAATGCAGACCCGACAAATTTTTCATAAAACAATGAGATGATGAAAGGTCCGGGCAGAAGAGAGCGGGATCATCGATGTTATTTCCCCCTTTCCGAGCCTTGCTTTCTATTTCTATCCTTCATCATTCTCGACGCCGAGCCTCTCCCACTGCTCTTTGGCATCGGATGCCGCCCTGGCAATTTCTTCATCGCTCCACAGCTCGATAACGAGAGTCTCGGCCACAAGCTCCCAGATGTATTTCACCCCGTAGCGGTAGTCTTCGTAATTTTTTGGAAGCCGCTTCATTAATTGGTCATGGCAGTTGGAGCATCCGACCACAACCACGTTAGCGCCACTGTCCCTGATGGAATAATATTTTTGGCGTCCGTGCCATGCCGATTCATCCGGATAAGGACCTGGCCACATTCCGCCACCCGCCCCACAGCAGTGACCGTTGCCGCGATTTGGCTCCATTTCGGTGAAGCTATCCACACACTGGTTTATGATCCATCGCGGCTCTTCATAAAAACCCTTGCCGAAGTGGCGCTCGAGTTCTCTTCCGTGTTTACAGGAGTCATGCCAGGTGAAGATTTTTCCAGCATTCACGCTCTTGTCCAGCTTTATCCTGCCTGACTGAATAAGTTCGATCAGGTATTCGTAAAGATACAGATGATGAACTTTGTTGGCCGGGTCCTCGTTGACGCATTCCTTCATTCCGACGCGGCAGCCGTAAGATGCACCGCCACAGTCCGGCATGATCATCCGCTTGATTCCGTATTCCTTGACAAAATCTATCTTCCGCTTTGCAAAGACTTTGATGTACTCGTAATTGCCGGAGAAAAGACCCCAATCCACCGACTCCCAGTACTCGGACGGAATCGTCCAGTTTTCCTTGGCAACGTAGAAGATCTTCCACCACCATTTCATGTCGTCATTGTCTGCGAAAACTTCCTTGGAGTTCGGGAAAAAGGCGATATCGGCCCCCTTTTTATCGATGGGCACGTAAAACCCCGGACAACACTCCTCCGCCATTTCTTTCCCCATATCGTTCATGAGAAACAGGTAATCATCTTTGGGAATCGCCATGTTGTTCCCGGTTTTGAAACAGTTTTCGGCACCCTTGTGGAGAATTCCGGGCACCTTGTCTCTGGGGCGCAGGGACTTCATATTCAGCATGATATATGGGATATCGATACCCATGGGGCACGCGTGAGCACAACGGCCGCATCCGGTACAAACCCAGGGGAACGGTGATTCGACCACCTCGTCGATCATCCCGTAATAGAGCATCCTCAGGACCTTCCTTATGTCCCACTTCTCCATTCCGGGCGTTTCGGTGGCGGGGCAACCGCTGGTGCATGTGCCACAGGTAAAACAGCGGTCAAAATTCAGTCCGGCAAGATGGTCCATGATCAGGTCTGGCAGTTTATGAGGTATAATAATAGTTTCCACAGTGGTTCCCATTAACCTTAATAGAAATTTGTCTCGACCTGGTATCATTTCATGGGTGCTGCCACGACCGGTGCGTCTAAGGGCGCCTTTACAGCCAGGCTCAGTCCCGCTATCTTGACGGCCCCACGATGATAGCCGCACGGAAAAAGCTCCGCCAATGCATCGATATCGATCCCAACTGCTGCGCACGTTGCATAAACCGTAGGGATCTCACGGTTTTTTCCAAATTCCGAGCGCAAGTACCTTATTACCTGCCACTGTTCCTCGTTGAGAGGGCCGGGTATTCCTAGCTCACGAGCTTTAAATATGGCATAATCCTCATCCCACTCAGTGGGGTCGATAAGAAAACCCTGCGCATTCACTCGGTAAACCCCTTTGTCGAATGAGATCGGTCTAGTCGGGATCTCTGGTGTTGGATAAAACGGAGTGGATACCCCCTCGGCCATAAAGGACAAGCCGGCAAGCTTGCACGCCCCACGCTGGTAGCCGGATGGAAAAAGCCTTTGCAGGTCCTCCAATCTCAGCTTGTGGGCCTTGCATGTCTTAAGGACTATCGGGCATGAACCGGTTTCCCGATAAGTCTCACGGATGAACCTCAGGACGTTCCAGTGGGAAGGGGTAAGACCGTCCGTTATTCCCACTTCTGGCGCCATCGCTTCAGCAAAATTGTCATCCCATTGCCCCGGATTAACCAGGAAACCATCGCTATCAAGAAGGTACATCTTGTTTTTGCTCACCAGTGTCCGCATGTAAGCCTCCTGTGGAAAATGTATGATGCAGTTCAGCAGAGATTCTCCAAGAGAAGAACTCCACGGCGCCGGATCGCGGCGTCGAAAATTTTCTCACCGAGCTTCACAGAGAATGCTATAAGCACCAGTGTTAAGACACTGTGCTCCAAATTAAAAACTCCTTTATCCCTGCTTCTATTCGGCAAGTTCGGTGCCAAATGCCAATGGCAGTCGAAAAGGGTTGTCCGTTCTACTTTTGAACAAGATGAGCCAAGGAGGAGCGCCTCGCGGGAAAATTAGAAGTGTTAAAATTTTTACATATATGTGTTAAAATAGAAAAGTGTTAAGTTTTTAACAACAGCAAAAGTTTAACACTCTAAGTTGATTTCGCGTTCAACATTCTTTATCGTGCCGGATTAAATAGCGTCAGGCAAAGATGCCAAACTCAGCAATTTCACATGGAGACCTCGAGAAATACTGGGAAACGGTCGTGAGCACCATCAAGGATGGGGTCATGATTGTCGATACTACCGGCTGTATCGTTTTCGCCAACGAGGCCATGGAAAGCATTACGGGCTATAAGCGAGAAGAACTTGTTGGTCAGCAGTGCTCCATCTTGAATTGCGATCTGTTCAACATGGCCCGTGAACAGGGAACGGACAAATGGTGCGTATTGCTGAGGACCGGGAATCTGGATCAGCGCCGGTGCACCATCATGAAACAGGATGGATCGTTCGTTCCGGTATTGAAAAATGCGTCCGCGCTTCGTGACAGCAGCGGCAAAATAATCGGCGGAGTCGAAATTCTTACCGATATCACGGAGATAGTCCGGAAAGACAAGCAACTTGCCGAATTTCGCCAGCGCCTCCGGTCTGAAGACTCGTTCCATGGAATAATCAGCGCTTCACCCGCTATGTTGCAGGTCTATAAAGTCATTGAGAGTGCCGCCCGCTCTGACGCCCCGGTCCTTATCATGGGCGAGAGCGGTACCGGAAAGGGATTAGTCGCCAAGGCAATCCACGAGCTGGGTGATCGCAATAAAGAGCCGTTTGTCTGCGTCAATTGCGCTGCACTGACAGAATCCCTTCTGGAGAATGAGCTTTTCGGGCACGTAAAAGGCGCTTATACCGGTGCGTACAAGAGCCAGCCCGGAAGGTTTGAATTGGCTCAAGGCGGGGACCTTTTTCTCGACGAAATCGGCGACCTTACTCCCTCTATGCAGGTGAAACTCCTCCGGGTCCTAGAAGACAAGGTAATTGAACGGGTTGGCGACCCAAGGCCAATTCCGGTCGACGTGCGGATCATATCGGCCACCAATAGAAACCTGTTGAATCTCCTGGAAACAGGCCGTTTCAGGAAAGACTTCTACTTCCGGATCAATGTAATACCGATAAACCTTCCCCCACTTCGGGAGAGGACCATTGATATTCCTCTCTTGGTGGACCATTTCTTCCACAAACTCCGCCTCAAAACCAGCAAACTCATAAAGGGCATCGCAAACAGCACGATGGAAATCCTCATGAACTATTCCTGGCCAGGCAACGTACGGGAATTAAAGAGTGCTTTTGATTATATATTCGCAACTTGCGACGAGCAAAATATCATGCCGCTCCATCTTCCGCCCGACATCTTAAAGCGGGAAAATGGTTCCAACGGTGCAAGGGCGCCAAATCTCTCCAGAGAAGAATTAAAGAAAAAACAGCTAACTGATGCACTTGCAAAAGCGAAGGGCAACAAATCCAAGGCTGCGGACATTTTGGGAATAAGCCGCGTAACCGTGTGGAATCGCATGAAGCGGTACGGCTTCACCGATCTTTAAAGCCTCTGCCGTTCTGACCAAAATCCAGGAATCCATCCCAGTTTCACCAGCCCTGCTCCACGGTAAGAAGAAATGACTTGCCGAAGTCTTGGATCGTGCTTGAGCCATAGGCCACAATGTCGGCATGGCTCGACGATTTGACCAATATCCAGTCGGTGAAATGAATTGGCGGCCATTCCTTTTCACTTTGAAAAGCCCTACCTTTCGGGAAGCATTCAAAAAAATTTGTTAGATCATACTTAGCGTGAGAAATATGGCTTTGTCAGTGCCGACACAATAGCCTCGTGCGCTAATTCGTCACAGCGCTCGTTCTCGCTATGCCCGGTATGTCCTTTCAGCCACTGCCAATTGATTTGACGTACGTGGTCCAGAGAGAGCAGTTCACGCCAAAGATCGGCATTCTTGACGGGTTTTTTGTCGGCGGTTTTCCAGCCATTGCGCTTCCAGTTCACTATCCAGTCAGTTATTCCTTTCTGCAGGTACTGGGAGTCAGTGTTAACAGTGACATTGCGCGGTTCCTTAAGGCACTTAAGAGCTTCAATGGCTGCTATTAGCTCCATTCGGTTGTTTGTAGTGATCTTTTCACCTCCCGATATTTCGTGATTTTTACCTCCTTCCTGCCTGATAATCGCTGCCCACCAACCCGGACCAGGATTTCCTGAGCAGGCTCCATCGGTAAAGATTTCCACTTTCTGCGTCGTTTTCATCATGGCGTATCCCTTAAGCATGACTCTGCGTTCGGTAACGAAGCTAAGGTCATTACCGTTTTTGCCTAACTTGAAACTGTTTTTTTTTTCCATTGCAGCCGCAACCACTTTTCTGATCAGGTGAATGCCCTCCGGAAGAACTAACGTCATGGGCAATTCAAAGCCGGAGCCTTTTCGGGTCCTTATCACAGTAAAACAGCCCGCGCTTATGTACCGCGGGTGTGGCTGGTTCTTTCTATTCACAACAGCAGCGTCCCTTAAAAGCTTAAAAAGCGTGTTTCTGCCAATTTTGATACCATCCGCCTCCCACAGGATCCTGGAGACTTCACGCATGTTTAAGCCGTCCGATACATCCCGCCCAGGTTAACTCCTCCTTTTCTGGCTTGACTTACCTTTAAGATCGGGTTCAGAAGGACGTCCTGCTCTTTTCCGCTTGGAATCGGGTGTTACACCATAAACCACTCTGATAGCGCGTCTAATGAGTTCCCCATTGGTGATTTTCTTCCCTTCTTTGATTGAGAGTTCATGGGCAATTGCGTCTAACTGCTTTTTTTCTTTCCTGTGCAAGGCAAACGTCATAGCTGCGTCCATATTCAGCTCCTTAAATTGAAAGTAATTTACTACGTAAATAAACTGGGTAATGTGCATTCGAATATGTTTGTAAATTATACTCAACAACAGCTCACAATGAACACCCATGTAAAACATTAGTTAAATCTCAGCCAAACTTACGCCTTTCAGGGTGTTTAGTGATCTTTGTTTCTTTAAGAGTTCACAATATCTTCTGGACCTGGCATACAAGTACAATGGCTTCCCCTGTAATTGGAGAGTCCCAGAGGTATAATACTTAATAGTTAGGGTGTCTTCATATCAGTCTTGTCTGATCTCAGTAGCGTGGCCTTTTTCCCCTTGATCAGATATTTCAAAAGAGCTGTGAAGTCTGATATTGAGCAGCTATAGGAAACACTCGTTCAAAATTCATT
Organism: Syntrophobacteraceae bacterium; assembly: GCA_052143075.1. Lineage (GTDB taxonomy): Bacteria > Desulfobacterota > Syntrophobacteria > Syntrophobacterales > Syntrophobacteraceae > SbD1. Next base: position 53,539 of record JBKQTS010000142.1, read on the forward strand.
ACGATTTGTGGCTTTATTTCTTTATTTTTAAATCTATTCATTGATAAGGAAAATGCTAGCTGCTCTACGACTTGATCGGCCGCAAGAGTACTTGTGTAGTTATTGTCCTTGAGTCAAATGATCTATGATGGGCAGAATTCAGGAACCGCATGAAAGCGGGGGGGCCACTCCTCAACTCCTGAAACAACATGCGCTGGAATAGCGGTGGGGAAAACTGCAACATCTCTCCTATATGGCGTTATGCGATGGACCATCGAGAATCTTTCAATGTCTGGATCATACCTGCAATATTCATCCTTCTTGGTAGCAGAAGCGATTGAAGGCCTACTCTTTTTGACGATTCCAAGCTTTGCCGGCCACGATTCCTTGCCACCCTGAGATTGCACAGCGAGAGCCGTTCCACATCAACTCCAGGCGACCATCATATCATCTGCTTTTGCCGCTGAAAGAGATCAGAGTAGGTGAATCGCTAGATCCAATGGGATCACTGGCTCTTTCCGTTTTTCGCCCGATTCACCCGTTCACCTGTTCACCACAAGTTTTTTCCTTATTTATTTGCTTTTTGCCGCTTCTGGTTGCCGATTCTATTGCCACATCTATTGCCGTTTCTGGTTGCCGTTTTGCAGGTCCAAATCATCCAGCGGTATAATATCGTCGGATTAAACAGGGTAGCGGGTTGCGGGTTTCCACTGCGGCCTCGCAAAAGCGGCCTCACAAAGCGCCCTCACAAGGGATCGGGCGCGAACTTGAAGCATTTGGCCACGGTCCGCGAGTGTCACGCGCGAATCCGAACGAAGTGAGGGTTCCGGCCGCGAACTTGAAGCATCTAACGCGCTTTCTCGATGTTATCCGCGAACCCGCAACGCAGTGAGGGTGGGCACTCACGAAAGATCGTGCCCGGACTCGAAGCATTGGCCGACCGTTATGATCTTCAGCCCTGACCTGATCGTAGTGAGGGTCCAGTCCTCAGCACTCAGTTCTGAGTTATCGATGGAAACAGTCTCCCAAAAGTTTCCATATTTTTCCATGATGTTTCCAGGGAGTTTACATCTGTTTCCATGCGGACAAAGGGATCAAGCTCTGCGCCTCCGCGTCTCCGCGTGACATGCTTCTGTTTCCATGTGTTTCCATGCGGACAAAAGGACCAAGGGCACCGGAAAATGTTTGTGGTGCTCATTTTAACTCAACCCGGCTATGACGGCGGTAAACCAAAAATTCCCATGATGTTTCCAGGATGTATCCATGGGGTTAGAGTAAAGAGTGATACCCTGATGTAAAGCAGAATGTAAAGCAAAGTTATTTCCAAGTTATTCCCAAGTTGGCATAGGTCTTGCTGGAGAGTCATTCCCAAGTTGATACCAAGTTGACATGGTCCTTGGTGATGAGTTGATCCCAAGTTGACATAGCCCTTGATGGTGAGTTGATTCCAAGTTGATCCTGATTCGGTGTTGATGTGAATCGAGAAAAGCGAAGCAAGGATGTAACAGATTGAGAGTTGGTAGGAAGTTAATGTACTTCGTTATTCCTGATTTGGAGTTAAAGCTTTTGTGATTTGGTGATGATTCGGTTAAAGCTTTAATTGAAAAGTGGGTTTAGGGCTAACCGTCCGGCCAGATTTACCGCTAGGTATTGTCAAAGGGTTATTGTCCGGCCATAAAATCCGTTTTGCTTTACATTGTTACCCACCTGAAACGAAAATGCCCATGTCTCACGGATTTTGTGGAATCCGCAGCGAGAAGGGCATTGTGGTGCGTTGGTGGGGTGGAATGCAGGGGTGGTGAGTAGTGTATACGAGGATGTATATTTTGTCCACGGGACAAAATGCTTCGCTATTTTGACAAGCCTGTTTGCAATACAGAGTGTTTCCATAACTAGACGATTTACGCTCAATTGTCCAGTTTCTTTATCTCAAGCCGATTTTAATGCCAGAATCTGCTAAACCTATATCCCGCAGCAATTTGCGTATATTCCTGATTTTGTCATCTGTATTATATGTTACATTAATATACAAGGAACCAACGCGCTCCATTGGTGCTTTACGATAAGGCCTAGCGTGTTCGCCATCGCTATTAATAAAGTATTTACCACCGTCATGACAATCAGGAACTGGACAATGAGTAATATTAAGACACCGCTTATTTTGTAACCATTTAACAATCTCACGGCATACTTCAGTCCAGTGTCTCACAAGTATTTCGTTCTCATCAATAAGCAATACTCGCGGCTTTTTATATCTTATATATTCTCCAAGATCGGCTAGTTCCTTAAGAGTATGCATACATTGCTCCTACAGCATTTAATGGATCACGAAATCCTCTCCCAGTGTAATTGTAGATTATCATACCAAGAGACACCATTGACTCTCTTTATATCCATAATACAACTATCAAGTAACGATATAGACGGTGACAGAAAGTATCGATAAGGTCGTCCTCGCTCACATACATACATTCCTACGTTTATACCTCTAGGGTTTAACGTATCAGACCAATGTAATGCAATTGCCCGATCCGTCTCGCTGGCATGACGACAATCGTATCTATTTGGATTAGAATTGGGATGGTTGTGAAATACGAGTACCGATGAACATCCATTCTCTATGGCTGTCTCCAGGACCTGATTTACTGGCAAGTAGATTGAGGCAGAAGATTTGTTTTGCCCTTTATTCACCCACAAGCGGTCCACTCGTTTTTGTTTTTCAAATGCAATCACAATCCACTCATGTTTTTTGTACTTAAGTAATCCGGCCACAATTGAGGCGATGGAATACAGTGTAAAATCTACGGGGTAAAATGCGCCGCGTGTATCAAGTGACCACTTGAGTGTGAATTTGCACTCAGTGTTGTCCGAACGGAAATACTCCTCGACATGTCGATTCCGACGTTTAATCCCTAAATATCTTACCTCGTTTTCTGTAAGAGTTCGCAAATGTAATAGGATGAAGAGTAGGATTGCGGCGGCTGCTAATGCGAGTAAGTATTCCATCATCTCACCCATAATCTTCTCCATGCAATCTTGTTGTGCGGACTAAAGGCTAATTTCAAAGAATATGGAAAGAATACAACAAAGTGTCCCGTTATGGAACAAATGACCTCCAGTGAATTATATTTCCGATCTATCAAGCCGCCTCACCGACTTCCCGCATCTTGGGTTTAAAATTTCCCGCATAAGATTTTACAATGGAATTAATTTCAGGGTCAAGACTTTTTTCGTTTCAGGGTAGGACAGATTAAAATATAGGTGTTCTGTGTGTATTAATTAGATATAACCGATTGGAAGGATAGTAAAATGAAAAACGAAATCTGGATTTTACAAGTATTGAAGAAGATGTTCGAGGCTGAAACACCGAAAGAGGCTTTCAACATCCTCATGGTAAATATGCAATACATGACGCATACAGATATGATTATGGCTTTACAGGTTGTTCATTCAAAGTGGAAGGCATTTGAAGACGATGACTAGAAGGTCAATCATTGTGTGTGACAATGTCAATCCTTTTTGCTACAAGAATGTCTCATCTCGATGCAATCTGATTTGCTTACAAACGTTTGATACACTGATACCTTCAGGTTTGAACCCAGATAATTCTCGGTTGACTCTCACCAATTTTTCGTCATACTCCAACAAATCCCGTCAAATGTAAAGGTGAAACCTAAAGGGAAGGTTTAGGGTAGAGCTCCTAGCGCATACGACGGAAAGCA
>JBKQTS010000143.1:0-14810 GCA_052143075.1 Syntrophobacteraceae bacterium
CCTGACGTTCTTGCTCTGTTAACGTCACACGGTATCGCGGTTTCATGGCAAATCCCTCCCTCTTTGGAATTTGCCATGATTATACTTCATTATACGAAAAAAGCAATGTTACATGGTACTAGTAGCACCAGCTCCATGTCGGACAAATTCTGCTTGATAGAAAAATATCGCGCAAGTCTCGGAGGACTTATGCACTCTGTTATAGGTTCAAAGCGGAGAACGAAGAAGGAATGGAAAGACAGCTTCACGGTGGGTATTTGCGAACTCGATGCACGGCACCGGGGGCTTCTTGACCTGATCAACAAAATCGGCGATTTGGCAGATGGGCATGGCACAGTGGAATCATCAGCTTTCGGCGCCCTTAACGCAATGATTCGCTACGCTCAGAATCATTTCAGCACTGAAGAAGGTTATCTTGAAAAATATGGTTTCCCGGCGAATCGCCAGCACAAGAAAGAACATGAAGCGTTTGTAGAGACTGCATTCTCAATGGCTGAGGAACTCGAGAAGGAAAACGGCCTTTCATTGGGAGCAATCATATTCTACCTGGACGACTGGTATGGCGACCATGTGCTTGGTATTGACCAGGGATACAAGCAATTCCTCTCGAGCAGGATGGCAGACGAGGCAGAGGCCGTTTCTGCTGAAAACTGTGAAAAAGCCGCCGGCTAGTCATTGGCCAAACTGTCCAAGCAGTCCAACACTTGTCTGACTTTTGCCGCAAAATCATCGCTGCCGAAAAGGCGTCTCATACGGAGTTGCGTTCAAGACGGGTGCTTCGGGAGGGCATAATGCCTCCCCTACGAAACAACCGCGCCACAATGCCGGAAGGGCGAGGTTTATCCCTGCCCCCTCTCAAAAGCCTTTGGAATCGTTTAAACCTTTGTCAGGCTACAAAGCGTGCAAACGGGCGCTGAGTTGATCTCCAATTTCGAGAGCTGATAAACGGGAAGCGGTGATTCTCGGCTTACGGCTGCTCGTGCCAGGTTACGATCTCTTGAAATGTTCCCATTGACCCCATAAACAAATGTGGTCAAACATCGGCAGAAATAAAACGTTTTTTCTCATATCAATTTATTTGGCATGTAGTTTGCGTAAAATGTAAATTTGTGTAAAAGCAACGTAAAGTTTTGTAAAGATGCGGTTATCCTAGCTCCCTTCCTATCTGTCAGCAGGAAGTTGGGTGAGGACCATATGAGCATTATTGCGGTGTAGTTAACCGGCAGAAACCGGGGTGATACTGCTGCCTGCGGGATTTCAATGCATATCATCAACAGGTCTTTAACACTTTGGAAATTCAACATCCGAAGTTAGAGGTTAATTATGAGCAAAATTTATGAGGCGTTGCAACAGGCTCACCGGCAAAAGAAAACGAGCGGCAAAAGCGTCGAGGTTATCATCCCCCAAAACCTTGTCCTTAATGAAAAGGTGGATATCGGCGAAGAGATGCTCAGTCTCTACAAGGTTATCGATACTATGCTTCCGGACATTAGCAACCGTGTGGTCCAGTTCATCGGGTCGCGCGCCGGTGAGGGGACATCAACTATTGTAAGGGAATTCGCTCGAATTGCAGCGGAGCGAATAGGCCGTTCAGTGCTCTTGATGGACGCTGACCGATACCAGGGGACTCAGTCACAGTTTTTTTCAGCCCCTTCACAATATAGCTGGATCAATGTTTTCCAGGAATCAGGAGAGCTGGGACGCGCCATTCACCGGGTTGGTGAATCGGGCTTGTTCTTTTCTCCCGCATGCAACTCCAGTGTTCCCACGCCGGAGCTTTTCAATTCACTGCGATTCGAAGGGTTCCTGGCCAATCTGAAGCTTGAATTCGATCTGGTGCTTATCGATTCACCGCCGCTTACAGTCTCACCAGATGCCCTGGCCCTGGTATCAAAAGTGGACGGAGTGATCCTTGTTGTGGAGGCGGAAAAGACCAAATGGCGCACAGCCGGATATGCCAAGGAACAGATACAAAGGGTTGGCGGGAACATCCTCGGGATCGTGTTGAACAAGAGGCGCTATTATATACCTCAATCCTTTTATAAATATCTGTAGGCGAACGAAAGAGCAGAATTCCAAGGGTGTAGAAGTTGGTGTTACGTATAATGAGGTGCTCGATAAGGCGTTTTCTTAATTACGTCATTGATTCTTAACGGATCCGTCACAAAACCGTAACGGAAAGCCGCTATCCAGGTTCCACGTTATGACATGGTTTGCAAGGTCGTCCCCTTTCGTTCCTTCGGGACCCTTGCTGACATAACCGAGAAGCGTTGTGAATCAGGGAGCCCGTTTCGGGCTTTTTTTCTGAAACACAAAAACAAAAAGCGGGTGAAAAAACGGTGAGAATTTTAGGGAGAAGAGTTCCGGTTGCGCAGAAGTCAACAGTCTTTATAAGGAGCCTGATGGTCGCATGCATGACAGTCCTGGCTTTGACGGCGGCCCAAATCATGCCCACGATTCAGAGCGCCCAAGCAGATTGGAGCTCGGTCACGACATCCCGCAGTTATGGACCGGTTAGTGCAGGAAGTTACACAATCGACGTGAATCAGTTCAACCCCACGAATGGAACACTGGAAGAAGCGATTTTTACCCTGCAAGGGGACCTTTCGGGAACTTACAGCTTCACTGACAATGACGGTTCCAACGCATACGCCTATTGGGGTCAGACAGGAAACATGTCCATTTCCTATGGCAGAATGAATCTGTATTACACCGTGAGTAGCGGCATGGACCCCAATTATGTTCAAGCCAACATGAATATGGTGGGGCCGTTTGCTTCCGGTCAAACGATAGCGGGTACGATTTATACAGGCAATCTATCACAACAGTTTATGATTACAACACCCAGCCAGCTTAGCGCCTTCATCGGTAACGGAACCTTACCCTTCAGCCTGGTCGTAAACCAAAGCGATGAGCTGACTTATACCGGTGCAAATTTTAATTCTATCATCAGCGAGTCCGTTTCCGCGACAGTTACGGCCCAATATGAATATGCCTCTACCCCTATCCCGGGTACAATCTTCTTGTTTGCTCCCGCCCTTGTTGGTCTTTCAGCGATCAGGAGAAGGCTTCAAAAGGCAGGATGATATCGGGCTCGTTTCCGCGGAACATTTTGATATCAATCGGTTCCCCTGTTTCGTTGGCGCTCAAAAGGGGTCAGCAGGGATGAATTGTCTGTCTCTTCCTTAATGCGGGGAAAATGATTATTTTTTAAATGGTTTTCGTACGGAAACCCGGTACAGATCAACGGAAGGGAATCGTAATCAATGTCTGACAAAGAGAGCTGCGAACAAGGGTGGGTAACGATGTGCAGGTTCTGCGACCTGGCGGGCAAATCTTACAGCCACGGTTCAGAGGTGTTGAAAGGCGCTTTAGCCATCCAATGTGTAGACGGCAAATGGAGGGAACGCGTTAATCCATTCGTAACCGCCGGACCTTAAAGAATATCGTGCATACAATGATCCAGGCAGGGAAAGCTAATCCTGCAAGAGTTCCGGTTGAAGTCCCGAATTTTTATGCCGGGAAGATGGTATTTTGCTTCGAACAGGGCCGATAATTTTGATCATGGATATGAGTCAGGACACGGCCATGAAATAAATCTGATGCCATGCCGATCTGTGCCTTTTGAAAAGACCGGACTCTCTCCAGGGGGCAGTATGGTGTCTACTTACTCTTCCTTATTCCGGCAGGGTATTCTGAATATCTTCTATCGATTTTACTTCGATTATGTCTTCTCTGCCGGCCTGGCTTATGATTCCGGTAGCTTCAACCAGTTTATCGGCCAGTTTCGAGACGTCCTTCCCTTTCACGATATAATCTCCATCGTCAGCTTCGATCACGAAATGATTCCCATGTTTGACTACGTATCCCATTAAGGTCTCTTCCTGGCTGGCCGCAATATTCCCCGCGATCCAGGTTGAAAAAAGAAATGCGGTAAAAACTGCAAAAACAAAAATTCTGATGATGCGCTTAACCATTAGCCTCTCCTACGGTTAAGGGACAAATTGCAACCTGTCGCCGTCGCAACGGTGGGCCAGGGAATTTCCGCCGCCAGTCTAACGAAAAAGTCTGACGGCAGATCATAGACTCATCTTCTTCTCTATGGAATCTGTGCCGAGTAAAGCCGAGTCGTAAGGGAAATGGTATCCGGTCAATACAGTAAATTGATGGTCGGGTTTTCCTCATTTCGCGGTGGAGGTATGCAGTATGCGCCTTCATATATTCAGGGAGGCGGCATCATTTCTGAGGCATGAAGATGTCTGGCCCGGTAAGTTGCGAGACGACGATGAGCTTTGAATTTACGTTGACGCTGACCAATGTGAGATCACTGGCGCAAGACGATATAAAGGATCGGATGCGCTCCGGACGGGCAGCCCATTAAGGTTTGTAAATGTGAGCGACAGGGCAAGGTTTATCGTGCGCTTTTGAACTCAATGTTCAGGAAAGCTTAACTTTGGCTGGAGCTCCCTCGTATACACCAATTGCGCGGCGTTATGCCCACGCGATCTTACCTATGCTCTTTGAACACGCCCTTCGCCAGCATGATCGCAGACATCGCCGTAGGCCACCCGGAATAAAACGCAAGCTGCGTAATTGACTCTACTATCTCCTCTCTGGTCACACCGTTTTCGAGTGCACGCACGAGATGGAAGGGCAACTGTTCAGTTCGATTGAGAGCAACGAGGGTTGCGACAGTGATAAGGCTGCGGTCGCGCTTGGAGAGACCGGGTCTCTCCCACACATCGCCGAAAAGAACGTCCTCGGTAAGTTCAGCTAGCTTGGGCGCTACATCTCCAATCAGGTCCCGTATCGCCGGCCTGTGCTCGTCAACTGCCATGAGGCTACTCCTTTGGTCTGAGATAGACAGGGTCATGCGGCTCGCAGCCAGCCTCCCGTCCGATCAACTCCGGCAGGAGAACGCTTCGCCTATTGGCGTCTCAGCCGATCTGCGCCGCATTCGCTAACGACTGAAATCAGCGGCGGCTGTAGGCCAAACCAGCCGCCGTGGTGAGCAGATAACGGGTAAAACTGATTACACCGATTTCTTTTCGGAAAGACTTGGCGCTTTCCGGTGCTTCTAATGGGGAATTGCCCCTTCTTGTTCTTGAAAGCCGTCTACCAGTTCTCGCCCAGCAACTCGAAGTACGCCTGTGGATGGGCACAGGCCGGGCACACCTGCGGGGCTTCTTTGTGTGAGTGCACATAGCCGCAGTTGCGGCAGCGCCAGACGCTATCTTCGTCACGCTTGAAGACCCTGCCACCCTCCAGATTAGCCAACAGGTCGCGATAATGCTTTTCGTGCTGCTTCTCGGCCACGGAGATGAAACCCCATATCCCGGCGATCTGAGAAAAACCCTCCTCTTTGGCAATGGCAGCGAAGGAGGGGTAAAGGTCGCTGTGCTCCTCATGCTCCCCCATAGCGGCAGCAAGCAGATTTTCGGCTGTAGTGCCGATCTTGCCCGCTGGAAAAGAGGCCATAATATTTAAATCGCCACCCTCAAGGAGCTTGAAAAAACGCTCGGCATGCTCCTTCTCCTGATTGGAGGTCTCCTCGAAGATAGCGGCAATCTGCACATATCCCTCTTTTCTCGCAACACCTGCAAAGTACGTGTAGCGGTTACGCGCCTGACTTTCGCCGGCAAAAGACTTCAACAGATTCTGTTCAGTTTTGGTTCCTTTGAGACTGCGCATAAAAATCTTCTCCTCGATGAAATAGTGGTAATAGGGCTGCGTCCCTGCGCAGCCCTTAACCAACATAATGCCTCAAATTGATCGCCAACGAATCCCCATGTGCGTTTCGGGGTTGGATTCTGCCCAAAAACGTTTTTGGAACACCCTGAGGGTCTATTCAATCATCAAATGTCCTAATGAAAAATGCAACGGGAATTCTCAGGTTCGCCTAATTTATCCAAGCTCTTCTTGCGAAGATTCCTCCTTTTTTGATTCGGTCCGGGAGCGCTGCCTTTTTTCTTTTCAATGACCGCTTTCACCATTGCAGCGATTTCGGCGCCGGTAAGAGCGTCCTTCAGAAGGAAATGGTCCGCCCCGTATTCTTCGGCAATTTTGCGGTATTCGGGAAGATCGTAGCTGGTGAAGATGCTTACCACCAAGTCCGGATGATGGCCTTTGATCTCTCGAGTCAAATCGAGCCCGTTCTTTCCCGGCAGACGGATGTCCATAAAAACGACGTCCGGGAAAGACTCATTGATTTTCGTTAGAGCGTCCGACCCGTCAGCGGATTCAGCGACCGATAGCGACGGGATGTACATCCTTAGGATTTCTTTGAAGGAACGTCTGAAGAAGTCGTTATTTTCAACGATAAGCACCGATGACATTTCCTGCCTCCACTCTTGCCCCGCCAGGCAATAGGATCAGGCGTGAAAAAGAAGAAAGCCAAGTGGGGGTCCTGGCTTCCGGGGAGAATAACCAAATCGTCCAAAAAACTAACACTTAAAAAGGAAGGTTATCCTTTTAATCGCTTAAATAGCAGATTTTCCCCTTTTGAAAATCAGGTCAAGAGTGTATTTTTCCATTACGAATATAGTAATATGAAAGGCAGAAAGTGCGTAGCTTCAGCCGGTGAAAAGTGAACACCTGTTTCATCGGCCCACCGACACACTTTCACTTTATTTGTCCATCAGTTCCGTGTTCTTCACGCCCAAGAGAAAATAAGGATGTTGGCTATCCTTTCTTTTCATCACAACCCAAAATGGTTTATCCATAATGAATCTTCTCGAGATTTGAGGCTTTCTTCCCGCACCTCTTCCACCTATGACTGCTTCATTTTCAACTCTTGCTCCTCTATGATCCATATCAAAGTTTATATTTTCATACATCCTTATAATCGAATAATCCTTAAAACCATCATTGGCTAAGAATTTATTGATCAGTTCTGTATAATTATGGTTATGTTTGAGATGCAGTTTGGGCATTTCGAACTGATCATTCGTATTTATTGACGGTACAATGGTACTGTTGTATGTATAGATTTCACTAACGATCTCTTGTGGTTTATGCATATCGAAACCTTTGGCCAATAATAATTCGTCTCCCTTATTTTGTAATGTGAGGCTAATGATAAAATTATCCTCGTTCCAATATTTCAGAACTCTTACATTTCTTTGTTGGTCGTTACCATGTGCATAAAATCCTCTAACCATCTCATTCTCAAACATAACTTGTTTCTCTTCGAATTGGGTCCAATATTTAACTTCTTTTAGAAAATAAGCATATGACATAATATCTGTTGGACGTAATTTGTCCTCTAAATCTTTAATACTTTTTCCTGGAAATTTTTGCCTTGATTCCTTATTAATAATATCCACAGTTTTTTGCCCATAACCACTTTTCATGTAGTAACTTTCTTCGTCCAGATCCTTTTTTGTGAAAGGAAAACGATTAAGTTTATCCACCATCTCCAATGCCAGTTCATCGTCGGTATTCAATTTCAGTTTTTCGTGTAAAATGTCATCGTTCAACTCATGCCAGGCCAAATTCATAGCTCCGCCCCAGACATAGTTACCTCTACATTCACTGCTAAGATAATCATCCATGTCAGACGCTCGAGATAAACCTGATAGGAAAACTAAAACTAACAAAATGGCTAAACCCGGATATCTACTTGCGTTTGCAAACATTTTAGGCCTCCAATTTGTTGGCTTCGATATCTGTGGCCCCGTTAGGGGTCTTCCTTTCCAGAATAATACGTCAACCTGATCACCAACGAATCTCAAAGGGCATTCCGGGTTCGTCTGCCGCCCTCACCCTCCCGGGACACCTTCAAGGCCATAGAACCTTCCCATATACGAATAAAAAACACAAGTGGCGTGTCAAGCGAAGCGGTTTTTTCAGTTTCCGGACACACCACTTTATTCGCAGTGGAAACAATATGCTTGCAAGGAAGAGAAAAAAACTGAGGATTCGTGTTGGCGCCGGCCAGTGTGAGATCGTTGCCAGAAGACGTATAATGGGTCGGAATGCATGCGATACGGATGGGCAGCCAACGAAGGTTCACAAATGAGACGGGCACGGAAAAGTTGATTTCCGCCTTGTTAAGTCAATGTTCAAGAGAGAGATAGGCGGACTTTGCCGGACAAAGTGTGAAAAGCATTTCTCTGGAGTGGATGCGCGAAGAGTCCTCCCATATTCCCTCCACGCAAACGAAGGCTATTTTGACTGGAAAGACCCAGGCAACTTAATGCCTGGGTCTGAAAAAATGCCTCACATGCGCCGAGCAAAAAGAAATCCTTCCAAGGCTACTCAAAAACTCGGCAGATAACTTTTTCTCTTTCTACAGGGACTTTTTGCCATCCAAGATGCGGACCGCCAAATCTTGAGTGTATATCAATTATTAGACTCTCATTCTTATGGAGTTCCCATTCCATGACAAGAATAGTGAGTTCGGAGGTAATGTCAATTATGGGGCCGGATTGCCGCTGTAGTGACCGGAAAAATGAAAAGGACCGGCCGCCAATGCATTCCGGCTGCCAGTCCCTTCAGACGATCTTATCGAATGAGAGGAGATTACATCCTTCTATTTGACTTTTTCGCTGAGTGTCTTGCCTGCTTTGAACTTGACAACTTTTGACGCGGGAATTTTTATCTTTTCGCCGGTCCGTGGATTGCGGCCTTCACGTTGAGACCTTGAACCGACGCTGAAAGTCCCGAAACCCACCAGCGTAATCTTGTCACCGCCTGACAAAGCGGCTGAAACAGCCGAAACAAATCCGTCTAACGCTTTTTCAGCCTGTGCTTTGATAATTCCACCTTCACTTGCGATTTTTGCAACCAATTCAGCTTTCGTCATTTCGTTTCCTCCTCAAAGTTAGATAATGAAAACCATTTCCTCTTAAGACCTCTTAAAGCTCCTCATTCCACAAAATTTCGATCAGGCTCTTTCATAGAGGGCGTAAATATCGAAAGGATCACGAGAGGGTCTTTACCCGTATTCCTGGTCGAATGTACCTTATTCATAGGGTTGAAGTGAACCGTGCCCGGCTTCACGTCAATCCATTTATCATTTACAAGCATTTGTCCTGATCCTTTAATAACATAAACGATTTCATCATGCATCTTGTGAAAATGAGGCTTTACTTCTGCCCCTTCAGTGAATCTTACCAGAAGGAAGCTAACTGTATCATCCTGGGCAACATTGATCATTTGAACCTTTTCGTCAGCCTTCAATGGGTTCGTATTGAGAATCTCATCGACTTGGGCAAGAATCTGGTCCGTAGTATTTGCAGCGTGTACAGAACTCAGCGCAAAGGACGAAAGGACCAGGCACACCAGAACCGCCGAGTAGAAACTTTTTCTGTCCCACATATGACCTCCTTCTTGATACCTTAATATTGTGTATTAAATTCCCGGTTTCCTTCTGACCAGTAGCGGACCTCGATGGGCATTTGGGGTCCGTCTGCCTCCCTGAAACCTCTCATGACACTTTGAAGGCCCAAAGAACCTTCCCACATATGGATCAAAAACGCAAGTGGAAGGGTTCGGCGTCTCCGCTTGAAACGCCCGAGACACCGCTGCTTTGAGTGGGCTAGCCATCCGTGAGAACTTCGTGCGAGATATTATCGACGACGACAGGGCATTCAAAGTAGATGAGCGATACATCCGCCCCGTACTTTTCGCGCACAAAACTCTTCCAGTCCTGTGTATAAAGCCTGTCTGCATCTTCCTTAGAAATCCACAGATAGATACCGCCACACGTTTTTACTGCGAAGCCCGGTTTATCACTCTTCACTCTTAACCGCTCACTGTTCACTGCATTAAAGTTTCTTGACCCATTCGCCAACCTTATCTATGGCCTCCTGGGATTCTGGAAAGGCGCCTAAAAAAAAGAGCTGCCAAACGTGGACCATGCCGTCCCATGTCTGCAGGGTGGCCTCGCCCCCCGCCGCCTTCACTTTTTCGACAACTTGCCGCGCATCTTCAAATAATATTTCGGGCGGCGTTGCCTGGACGAGCAAGGGCGGCAATCCCCTGAGATCGGCAAGAAGAGGGGAAACCAGGGGATTATTGATTTCCGCAGGATTCTCTATTCCAAGGTATGCGGCAATCCACCAGAAAGTGCCTGCGTCGGCCAGTATGGGATCAGTTTCTCCATGAGAGAGATCCAATGCTATGCCGGTCCTGGGAGAAAGACATACCGCACCTTTTGGGAGAGGGATCCCCTTGTCACGAAGATTGAGGATAGTCGCCAGGGTGAGGTTCCCTCCTGCGGAGTCGCCGCCGATCACGATATCTGAGGGCTTGAAGCCTTGGCGTAATAGCCACTGGTAGGCCTTGGTGCAATCCTCGAGGCCGGCTGGAAAAGGATACTCGGGACCGAGCCGGTAGTTTAGACTCAGCACCTGCATTCCAGTCGATTCACCAAGCGCGGCCGTTAAGCGGCGATGGCTATGTGCGGACCCCAGAATTCCGCCACCCCCGTGTAAGTACATCAGTACCTTTTCTTCAGACGCTCCAGGAACGATTTGCCACTCGGCTGGCACGCCATCGTCGTCCACACTCTCGATCCTGAGACCTTGCGGAAGCGGATTTTGTTCTATCCTCATCGTCGCTATTTGCTCGAAAGTATGACGCAACATGCCTGCCAGACTCACCATCTCTTCCTTGGTGATTAATCCCCATAAATCCCTGAAGGTCAGTTCGCCCTTAAACACTTTCTCGTTGTTCTCCGCTACCTTCGGCCAAAGCGTCGCTATTTCCGGCGCCTTATTCATTACGTATTCCATCATGATTTTATTCTGAATCTCGGTGTTAATTTTCAGGAATTGACGGACATCCTCCCGAAATGTGTCTAATTTTGCTATAGGCATAGTAATCCTCCTTTTGGATTCGATCCGGTATGTATCCAATAGAATCATTCTGAAGCAGCAGCAAGGAGCAGCATCTCCTCGAATCCTGTTTATTGAAGACCCAAGGTCTGGATTTTCCTGCCCCGACCGGGCTACATCATATAGCCCGGAGTCAGTCCCGCGCTTCGAGGGACGCCATCCCGGGATCGGGCCGCCAACACCAAAGCCGTTTTTTACCCCGAAAAGGGTTATATAAAATCTGACATCGTCACGACCTGCAGATACTCATTTGCCGGATGAACCCTATTTCATCCCTATCTCTTTGAAGAAGGCCGTCACCGCGTCTTTGCAAACGTTTGGGCCTCGGAACACCGCGTAATGAGCCAGCGGATTTTCGTATCCCACCAATTTTGCTCCCTCGATTTTTGATGCAGTTTCTTCAGCAAGAACGTACCTGAGCCATTGATCGTTTTTGACGTGCAGGATGAGCGTTTTTGCCTTGATACGGCCGAGCTGGTCGTTGATATTGTAGTTATCGAGCATATGATTCCTGAAAATGAGGTCATCCACGTCAAAATCCTTGGCCTTCGATATTAGGTTGGCTCCTTCGTCACCCTTGGGCTCCCAATAGAAAACATCTTTTTTTACCTCGTCCCATGGCTGTTTCACACGGTAATCAAAACTGTACGCAGTCTCTCCGAGAACTGACCATCCGAACATCATCCCTTTGTTGGGATGCTGCTCTTTTGGTAAATTATAGTAATCTCCGCTGGTCTTCTGCCACACCGGGTCACTCTGCATTGCGGCTGTCATAAGGGTAAAGAGCCACTCCAAAACCGGGTCAGAGGCCGTGCAGCCTCCTATGGGCATGATCGCATCCACGAAATCGGGA
Organism: Syntrophobacteraceae bacterium; assembly: GCA_052143075.1. Lineage (GTDB taxonomy): Bacteria > Desulfobacterota > Syntrophobacteria > Syntrophobacterales > Syntrophobacteraceae > SbD1. The sequence continues at coordinate 11,695 of JBKQTS010000143.1, forward strand.
TGGAGCGCTGCCAGGACGTAGCTTTGAATGCCCCCCATCGATACACCGGTGGCGAGTTTCACCTTGGCGACCCCCAGGTGGTCCTTGAGCAAACGGTAATTGGCCTGCACACAATCGAAATACGAGTACCGCGGGAACTTCATTCCCAATCCATCGCTGGGCTTGCTGGCCCCCCAGAGTCCTAAGGCGTCCAGAAATATTACGTAGTACTTGTCGGTATCGATCAGTTTACCTGGTCCCACTACGGGGCCTTCGGCAAATGCGTTGCCTTTTTGGCCATCATACCACCAGAAATACATAAACGCAGAGTCACCGCCGTAGTAAGAGCTTATGATTACAGCATTGACGATTTTCCCGTCCTTATCGCGTTCCGGGGTGCCCACGGCTATATAGGACAGGCGAAGTGGTTCCCGCCCCAACGATTCAAGGGTAACGCCACCCGCGCCGCCCAATTCGAAGGAGGATGGTTGCCCCGGATCGTATTTTCCGCCAATGATAAAGTTGGGCACAGAATAGTATTGCTTGAGGGATGCCAAATCCGCCACTCCTGACAGTCGCGTTATTGGCTCAGCATAGGCGCTGGCCACCGGGACCACGAGAACCGGGACAAACAGAACGGCAAAAAGCAATCTCCTGAGGTTGTTGGTCGATAATCTCATTGGCCTGCTCCTTCTCTATTTGACAAGTTTAATAAGGACAAAAAAGAAACAAAGAAGATAAATATGGAGACATAAAAATATGGCTTGGGAACCAGTACTTACTTGCGTCGATTGGCGTGCTTAATTCAATGGAACACCCTAATCACGTCATTCCGGCGTTTTTCGACGCCAAAAGAGCCGGAATCCAGATGTCCTTTGTATCTCATGAAATCCTCTGGACCTCGGCCCCCGGACTGGACACTTCCGGGGCAGGCTTCGCCGGGGTGACAGACTTAAATTTGTTACGTGCAATTATACAAGCAATTACTTGCCCGTAATTCCCAACGGCCGAACGCGGTCGGGCAGGCCCCTGCCCGTGCCTCAGTATTTCCAACTCTACCTCTGCGACGTCCGTACACCGGAAGACGCCCCTTTTGCCGGATGAACCGTTAATCCCTCGGGATTAACGGTTTACAAATTATCCCGGACAGTCGTAACCAGTTTCTGGATCTCTTCGGCAGTGAGCTTGCCGTCTTTTCTAAAGATCAGGGTCCCTCTTTTATCGAATACCATGACATCACTGCTGTGATCGGCGATATTCCAGGCTTGGACCAGCACTTTCTTGTAATCCCTGACATAAATGGTCCTGGGATAACGCTCCTGTTTTTCTTTCAAAGCCAGATTTATGGCGAAATTAGGCAGCATGGAGGCGGCCATGTTAACGATTCCATAGGATTGAAATCTATCGGCGGGGAACTTCTCCTTATCCAATGCATCGCTGGCCGGGTTGTTGGTATCCTTTTCGTCGGGAGAGACATAAAAGATGACTGAAACTTTTCCCTGCAGCTCGTCGCTGCTCCAGGGTGTTCCGTCCAGCCTTGCGCCCAGCTTCTCCTTTAATTCCACTTTGGGGGGAGGTCCCCCGCATTCAAAAGCCCAGACCACTTGATTGATTAGCAAGGCAGCCGTCACAAGGATCAAAACTATCAGCCAGTGTTTAAAGATGGCGTTCCTTTGCTCGATCTTGCATTGCTTTAATTTCAGCGTAAGCGACATTGCCGTCACCTCCAAAAGATGTGGTTTCTCGAAATGGGAAAACGGGCTCTGGCATGCCATCTGCCTCACGATAGCGTGCTTCAAGAATGTGTCCAAACGAAGGCTGGAAAGCCAGAAAGCTACCTCTTAGGATGGTATGGAAGTGAATAATAAGCAACTTAAGAAGATGATGATTTTCTGCATGACATCTTCCATTTGCAAAGCGCGCGCCGGTTTGAGTGCAGCGCTTCTGTTAGCGTGAACAGTGCATCAATTGTGCGCTATTCATCCGAACCGCATTTTCGGGCCTGATTCTGCCCGAAAAAACTTCTGGAACAATCCAAAAGCCACAAAACCATACGATTTCGCAATCGAAGATGCAAGAGATAAGTCAATGAGACCTGTTTTGGCGTTTTAGAACACACTATCATTCCCGTAGTTGACGGTCTCGTTCCTGCGCCCCAGCGCGTTGGACGGAGCTCAAGCGAATAGGATGCGATAGTAGCGAACAAGGAAAAAAACCGAGGCGACATGAACACACTATCTTCCGGCAGGATAGACCGCTCTTGTCCCCAACCTTTACAAGCCGCCTGATGACCGAGTCTATGGATGGTCTTACGCCATCGCCCCAAAATATCGCATCATAGATAATATGAAACAGTGGCATTGGCGTGATCCAAGGACTTCATCTGGTTGCAGCACCAGTCTCCGTAATTCTGGCTGGTTTTGACCTAGGCAGCGTCCTTGATTGTTGAATTGCTTCAGAGATGGCCGCGATCAAGAATTCTCGGATGTCGGCGAACTTAATAGTTGTAGTGAATCCATATCCGCAGGGATAGCCTTCGGACTCCTGTCGCTTCGCCTCTTCCGGCGTCACCGCTTCGAATAGATGGAGCTTCATCAGCTCTGTGTACGGTTGCCTTACTTCGGGAGGCGGTGGATCAGGGAAACAAACCACCTCGTTTGGTTTCCATTCAAGAATGAGCCGAACCTCCTTAGGCCCCAGATTATTCAGAATCGCCTTTACGTCATTAGGCGCTTGATCGACCAAGCTCTTTCGCAAATGAAAGCTCGCGCCACCAATTGAGAACTCCTCAGACCTGGAAAGGAGTTGGGGGACGGTATCCACCAGTGTGTGCAAAGGTTTCCAAAAACACACCAAGAGAGTGGCCGCTAAGACCGGCCAGGCAAGCGCTTTGGTTAATCCGACAACGGTGTCCATGTCTGTTCTCCCCAAGCAAGCCCACAGGTTGAGCTGAGGATTAGCCACCTAAATAACCAGGTACTGCTCAGCAGACCGTTTGCGCGACCAACGCCTAGTACTACTTTGTTAGATAAGTTCCATCTCGAATTTTTGAGAGCTCTCCGATGACCTGCCGAAAAAGTTCCTCAAGAACCGCCCTGCGTAGCGCGGCCATGCTTTTTCTTCCCTCCGGGGGGAAA
>JBKQTS010000144.1:0-21582 GCA_052143075.1 Syntrophobacteraceae bacterium
TGAGGACATGTTAAACCTGAAAATGGAGACCATTTATAATACCCAATATTGTCAAAGAACGTTTCTCATAAAACTTCCAGGGAAACCGTCAATTATGAAGGCCCCCTTTTTTCAGCAACCTGCTAGTTACGATCACTGACATCACGGAGCGCAAGCGGGTGGAAGATGCGCTCCTTGAATCTGAAAATAAGTTCAAGAGCTTTGCAGATCAGGCACTTGTAGGCTTCTGTATCATGCAGAACGGGGTCATCAAGTATGTAAATCCAAAGTTTGCTGAAATGTTCGGCTACACTGTCGAAGAATGTCTTAACAACATGCCTGCCAAAAACCTGGTCTATGCGGCGGACTTGGCCACGGTAGAGGAACAGGTCAGAAGGCGAATATCCGGCGAAGTCAAATTCGCTCAACACGCCTTCAGGGGGCTGAAGAAAAACGGACAGATATTCCCAGTGGAGATTTACGGCGCCACAAGCATTTATAAAGGGAAGCTTGCAGCTACAGGGGCTATTCTGGACATCACCGAACGTAAGCGGATGGAGGAGGAGCTGCGGGATAGCGAGGAGTTGTATCGAACGCTTGTCAACTTATCCCCCGACGCTATCTTGGTGGCGGACCTGAATGGCTTGCTCACTTTCACTTCACCTAAGGCCAGGCAAATGTTTGGACATTCGCCTGATGACGAGGTCCTCGGACGCAGTCTGCTGTCCTGGGTCGCCCCGGAAGATCATGGATGGGCGAATGCGAATATACGACGTCTGCTGACGGAAGGACCACTCAAACCTACTGAATACACAATGATCAAGAAAGATGGGACCCGCTTTATAGGAGAGGTCAAAGGCGCGGTCATTCATTCCCCCGACGGCAGCCCAACGAGAATAATTATCATTATCCGTGACGTCACCGAGCGTAAGCGGGCGCAGGACGAGCTGTTTGATTCGCGTCAGATGCTCCGGTCAGTCTTGGACAACATCCCACAGCGGGTTTTTTGGAAGGATCGAAACTCGATCTATGTTGGCTGCAACAAACCTCTCGCCCTGGATTGCGGCTACGAGGACCCGAGTGAGCTTATGGGCAAGACCGATTACGACACCGCCTCTGCAGCAACTGCTGACCTCTATCGTGCCGATGATCGTGAGGTGATGGAGAGCGGCAAGCCCAAGATCAACTATGAAGAACCGCAAATCAGGGCGGATGGTTCTCAGGCTTGGCTGATCACCAGCAAGGTGCCCATGTATGACCAGGACGGCCAGGTGACTGGTGTGCTGGGAACTTACGCGGACATTACCGAGCGCAAGCAGATGGAAGACGCGTTGCGCGAGAGCGAGGAACGTTTCTCCAAATTCTTTCGCACCAGTCCCGTCGGCACCAGTATATCACGCTTGAGCGACGGCCAATTCGTCGACGCCAATGATGCGTTCCTGGGCTTATTTGGCTACACACGCGAGGAGACCATCGACCACAGCGCGTTGGAGCTGGGAATTTGGGCTAATCCTGAAGACAGGGCGAAGATGGTCGAGGTGCTGCAAAAACAAGGCAGGATGCGGGACTTTGAAACCCAGTTCCGCAGGAAATCCGGTGAGATCATGGATGTGCTTCTCTCGGCGGAGGTGATCGAGATGGCCGGGGACCAGTATATCTTGAGCCTTTCATATGATATAACCGAGCGCAAGCGAGCAGAGGAGGGAAGAAAAAAACTTGAGGAACAACTGTTCCAGTCCCAGAAGATGGAATCAGTAGGGCGGTTGGCCGGCGGTGTGGCCCACGATTTCAACAATATGCTTGGGGTGATCATCGGCCGGGCCGAAATGGCGTTGGAACGGGACGTTCCCACTGACAAACTCCAGCACAACCTCGAGGAGATCCTCAAAGCCGGCCTGCGTTCAGCGGACCTTACCCGGCAACTGCTGGCCTTTGCCCGCAAACAGACCGCCGTCCCGAAGATACTGGATTTGAACGACACGATCTCGGGCATGCTCAAGATGCTGAGGCGCCTCATCGGCGAGGATATCGACCTGTTCTGGGCGCCGGAACTCGATCTCTGGAAAGTCAGAATCGATCCCTCCCAGGTCGACCAGATTCTGGCCAATCTTGTGGTCAATGCCCGCGATGCCATTTCCGGGGTAGGTGCCATCACCATTAAGACCGAGAACGTTGCGGTCGATGATTCCAATAGGGCCGAGACCCCCGAATTCATTCCCGGAGAATACGTCCTGCTGACAGTTAGCGATACCGGAGCTGGTATGAGCCAGGAAGTACGCGAGAATATCTTCGAGCCTTTTTTTACCACCAAGGAAGTGGGCAAGGGAACCGGGCTGGGATTGTCCACCGTCTACGGCATCGTTAAACAAAACGACGGTTTTATTTATGTCGCCAGCGAACCGGGAAAAGGAACCACGTTTAAAATCTACCTGCCGCGGTTCGAGGCTGAAACCGCACAGGTCCCCTATGAGGAGATTACCGGCAAGCGCCCGACAGGAACGGAAACCATTCTGCTGGTCGAGGACGATGAAGCGATGCTGAACCTCGGTGAGGTGATTCTCGAAAACCTGGGCTACACCGTGATTGCGGCGCAGACCCCGGTACAGGCCATTCATCTTGCTGAGGATCATCCAGGAGATATTCACATGCTGGTCACGGACGTAGTAATGCCGGAGATGAACGGCCGAGAACTGGCGGAACGGCTTAGAGCCATCCGCCCGAACCTCAAGTGCCTATATATGTCAGGCTATACCGCAGACGTGATAGCACATCGCGGCATTCTGGACGAAGGGGTAGGTTTCATTCAGAAACCTTTCCTCAGCGATGATCTTGCGGCAAGAGTCAGACAAGTGTTGGACCACTTAGAATAGATGGCCAAAAGATCGAGTCAGCATTTCTCTCCTGAACCTTAAGAAATAGAGCGCAAAAGAAGTCAGAGTTTCTGAATCATGTGTTCACTGATCGTTTTCGAAATCTCACCCAATTGAAACTAATTAAAACGAATGGCAGGATTGAGGGCCTGAAGGGTTGAGCGACTCAGTCTTTCCCTGTACCGGACCGAGTATCAAGAAATTATGTTTCTCGCTATTCTCCATTCACGATGCGTCCTCAAAAAAGATCGGACACCGAACTGGGCACTCACAAAGCGCCCTCACAAGGCGCCCTCACAAGGAATCGGGCGCGAACTTGAAGCGTTTAGCCACGCGCCGAGAGTGTCAAGCGCGGACCCGAAACGAAGTGAGGGTTCCGGGCGCGAACTTGAAGCGTCAAGCATGCTTCCACTGTGTTCAGCGCGGACCCGAAACGAAGTGAGGGTTCCGTGCCCGGACTGGGGCACTCACGAAAGCGGCCTCACCAGGCGCCCTCACAAGGGATCGGGCGCGAACTTGAAGCATCCGGCGTGCGTCCACTGTGTACAGCGCGAACCCGAAGCGCAGTGAGGGTTCCGGCCGCGAACTTGAAGCATTGTAGGCGCTTTCGAATTGGCCACCGCGAACCCGAACGTGGTGAGGGTTCGTGCCCGGACTCGAAGCATTGGCCAACCGTTACGATGTTAAGCCCGGACCTGAACGAAGTGAGGGTCCAGCACCCAACCTGGGTCTGAACGCTCAACGCGAACCCGATCACAGTGTGGGTGCGGCCTCACAAAAAATCGACCGCGAACTTGAAGCGTTTGGGCACGGGCCGAGAGTATCAAGCGCGGACCCGAAACGAAGTGAGGGTGCGGCCTCACAAAAGCGGCCGCGCAAGGGATCGGCCACGAACTGGGCACTCACGAAAGATCGCGCCCGGACTCGAAGCATCGGACTACCGGTTGTAACGTATGGCCCGGACCTGAACGTAGTGAGGGTCCAGCGTTTCACGCGCTTCCTCAGTGTTAGCCGCGAACCCGAAACGTAGTGAGGGCGGCCTCACAAAAAATCGGCCGCGAACTTGAAGCATTGTAGGCGCTTTCGAATTGGCCACCGCGAACCCGAAACGTAGTGAGGGTTCACCAGGGCCTATTGGGCCGCGCTCTTATGCTTCACGAAATCGGGAACAATCAGGGAGCCCGTCGCTGCTCGCTTGGGCCATATGGTCACCAGCTTTCCATTTTGCCATTGAGTCTGGGTGCCTAAGACATAATCGGGCCCGTACCTGATGCAGTGGGTAAAGGGGCTATCTTTCCCGAGAAACATTATACGGCCTTGCACGCCTGTGTAATCCGTTTTTTCCAGGGCCGTTACGAGCGCATCGTTGTTGGTGGAATGCGCAAGCTCGATCGCATTTTTCAGGAGATACATCGCATCGTAGGTATTGTAGCCGCAATATGCCGGGCTGATTCCGTATCGCTCCCTGTAAACCTTTACAAACGGGAGTGTCTTGGGCGTTATCGGCGCTTCGGAAGTCTCGTCTTGACCGATAACTCCCTCTGTCGCACCGTTGGTGGCGTCCCAGAAAGCCGACGTAGTGGCTTGGGCGTTTATCCCCGCAAGCAGGAAGGGGACTTGTTGCTCATGCCATTGCACCGTCGGTTTAACTCCGACATGCGCCCAACCTGTTATGACAATTTCCGGGTGCTGTTGTTCAACCGTGCTGAAAATCGGCGTAAAATCATTCGTGTCGGGGGCAAACCGGAGATGGCCGACGATCTCTATCCCGGCTCCCGGAAGGTATTTCATATAGGAGTCATCCAGGGATTGTGTCCATGCGAAATTCTCGCTCACAATAAATGCCCTTTTGTATCCCAGTTTCTTGACCACATCATCTCTTAAGAAGTCGGCTACGGACTCGGCCAGTTGGTCCGAGTTCAGTTGCAGTTGGAAGTTGTACTTATATGCGTCGTAATTGTCATGAACCAGAGCGCTGATCCCGGTCGCCGCCGACCCGGTGGTGATAAAAGGCATGTGCAGGCGGGATGCCCATGGTTCCAGGGCCAACGCTACTTCACTGATCCAAACACCCACCACGGCTACCACGTGATCGTTATAGACAGCTCGTTGAAAGGCTTCAACGGCATCGGCCGACTTGCCGTGGTCATCATACTCGAACAGTTTGACAGGGCGGCCGTCGATGCCCCCCTTTGCATTGATCTCTTCCGCCGCGAGATTCGCAGCGTCAAATATGGACTTGCCTGGCGCAGGCGATGAAAAGCCGATCACCCCGATATTGATCGGCTCGGCGGCAAAAACAGGTTGAACTGCCGAGAAAATGATACAGAATACGGCCCACACCACTAAAACGGAAATCCTGTTATCAACTACTCTCATTTTCCCTCCTGTGCGGTCTGATTTACATCCATATTAACCCGGCGGATCCTCCTCCTCAGATTGCTGAGGAAACGGCGGACAGTTAAGACCCCTTTCGTATTGACGGTTCTGCACCAGTTTGCGCTCTCGGCGCTGCTCGCGCAAAACTCGCTTGAAGACTTTACCAGCCTGGTCTTGGGGATGTTGTACGACCGTTTTAATGGAGAAAGACTATCGAGTCTGACAGCGAATCAAAAATCTACCTCGGGAGATCGAATAGCTGCATTTAGCTCTGCATCACATCCAAAACGGATAGGTTGTCAATCCCCTATACTTCAGCAAAGAATGAAAATCAATGATCTATTTGCGCTCAAAACCTGAAACTCCAGGCATCCTGAGATATCATCCGGGCTTCTTGATTGCCGAAAGGGCTCCCATCGCGATCGGTACTGCTTACGTGGAGTTTCTTGAAATTTTAGCAGACATATCGGGATAAGCTACCGTTATTTCGGCGCTTTTTCTCGGCGATCCCTTCTCGTCCGGACAATTTCACGCCTCTATGTTGCCATTTCGTTGCCATCCGGGGTGCGCTCAGTACTCTAAACTTATGTCAGCAACCGTGGAAGTGTGCTTGCTTTCCGATTGCATCGGTCATAATATGAGTGTGCGAAGCGTGCCTGTTTTGTTGACCTGACCAAAAGAGGCGCCGAGGAGCTGGTTTGAAATGTGGCACGAAATGTGCTCTTGCAAAACGTGATTTGATAAGACCTTGAGGATTTGTGTTCGACTTTTGCCAGGCCCGGATATGCAATGCAAGAAATCGTAATTCAATATTCATAACTTTACCCGAAGGAGACCGGCATGAAAAGAATTATCCTGATCCTGACCATAACCCTGCTTTCCATGACGGCATTGCCCGTGCTGGCACAGGAACCTCTGCCGCCCGACCCGACCCTGACAGGACGCTTTACCGCTGACAACGCGGGAGAATATATTATTGTCGACGCCTTTGTTCTGAGACCGCTGGGACTCGCCGCAATGGCGGTCGGCGCTGCAGGCGCCGCCGTTGCCTATCCGTGGTCCAGGCCTTCGCACACCGAAGATCGAGTGACCAGGGAGCTGTTGGAGAAGCCCTACTGGTACACATTCTGCCGGCCGATCGGGGACATTGATTTCTAAAGCGAATAGCTTCCCAGATGCTGGATAAGAGAATAGCACTAACGGGCAGCATTGCCACCGGGAAAACCACGGCCGCAAATAGATTCAGGGAGCTTGGCGCAATAATCCTGGATGCCGACGAATACTCGCGGCAAGCCGTGGAGCCGGGGACGCCCTCCTATACCGCCCTGCGGGATCGCATTGGACCGCTGTTTTTTAATCGGGATGGGACCCTCAGAAGACAAGAGCTGCGCCGGAGAATCATTCGAGAACCGTCCCTTCGTAAAAGAATTGACGCTATCCTCCATCCATACATAGTCGGGGCGATGGGGACCGAGTGGGAAAGGCAAAAAAAACTTCACCCACGGGCAGTGATCGTATTCGATATTCCTCTTCTGTTCGAGGGGGGATTTGAAAAAGATTTCGATATCGTAATCCTGGTTTACTCCACTCCTGAGGTCCAGGTCCAAAGACTTATGCAAAGGGACAAATTGTCCCCCTCCGAGGCCGAGCGCACTATGTCCATGCAGTTTTCAATCGATTCCAAAAGGGCTCACTCCGATTACATAATTGAAAACAGCGGAGATATAGAACAGACTCTTCGCCAGGTAGATGATGTCTGGGGCAGAATCTTGAAGCAGGTCGACGAAAAAGTCTGATCTTATTGACTTGACAAGCCCCTTCTCCACCCGGGATAGACCCTGCCCTGCTATCACAGTCAAAATACCGACACTTTAATCTGGTTTCAATTGAATATCACAGTATTTTCACGAGATCTGAGACTGTCGGGTTTCAGATTCCATCTTTCTGAAGTATAATTACGACCTTCGATGCGCAAACCGACACTTTAACTGAGGCTTAAATGTTAATGGAAGAAACGATCAGAACGATTGGCATACTCAACGCAAGGCATTTCAGCGCAAGGCTCGATGCCGTAAGGCTCCGGACCGGCAAGGTAACGGAGCGAATCAAGATAGACCACCCGGAAGCCGCAGCGATTCTGGCGTTCCCCGACAGGGACCACATCCTGATGGTCCGTCAATGGCGGTATGCGATAGCCGGTGAAACTCTCGAGATACCCGCAGGCAAGGTGGACCCCGGCGAGGCGGCGGAAATGTGCGCCGGCCGGGAACTCATGGAGGAGACCGGGCAAAGGGCATCGCGGCTGCTCGAAATCTTCAGCTATTATCCTGCCATTGGGTATGCAAACGAAATGATACGAATTTTTATAGCTTCGGGCCTGGAGACGATTTCGGTAAAAGAAGACAACGACGAAATATCCGGAGTGGAAATAGTAAAACTCGACCAGGTTCATGCTATGATTATGTCAGGCAGGATTCGTGACGGCAAAACGGTCATCGGCGTTTCTCTTTTCCGGGCCAAAAGGGAACAGGGAGAAATCCCGGATAGTTTTTTTGTGTGATCTGCGATGAAGCCAAAGGTCCCTATAACGCGAAACGGCCATCGAAGGCTGATAAGAGAGCTTTCCCACCTGAGGAGAGTCGTGCGGCCGGAGGTCCTGGACGAATTGTGCGAGGCCAGGGGCTATGGCGTAAAAATTGAGAACCAGCAGTATCTGGCGGCGCGCGAACGGCATGCAGTCCTCCAAAAAAGGATTAACGATCTGGAAGAAAAGCTTGCCGGCTGTGAAATAGTGGTTGGCCGCAAGTTCTTTTTCAAACAGGTTGGTTTCGGGACCGTTATAACCATCAAAAACCTGGAATCGGGTGAGGTCAACAGTTACCAGATGGTGGGCCCGTGGGAGTCCGACGTATCGGGTGGCAAGCTTTCTATTGATTCGCCGGTCGGCCGGGGCGTAATGGGGCGCCGCGAGGACGACGAAGTTCTGGTGCACACCCCTTCCGGAACCCGTTATTACCGGATCCTTTCAATTGAAATCTGAAACCGGACACCACTTCGCCCCCATGTCGATCTCAGTTCATGCAGGGCGATTGACTGAGGAAGTCTATTCTTATGTCACTGCATTTTATTGCTCTCCTTAATACTGCGCAGAAGACGCGGTGACGAATTTGACTATCAAACGCCTGATAGCCTTTTCAGTTATCTGCTGTGCCTGCGGCCTGCTTTTTTCTTTCTGCCTTCCGGGAACAGGATGCGAAGTTTTTGCGCAGTCCACCGCAGAAATCCCTGCCGGCACAAACGCCATGGACACGGATGCATCTCATTTGATTGCGTACGGTGACCCTGCCGCCCGGGTTTTCGGAGTGCTGGCGCTGATCGTATGCTGTGCAGCCATCGGACGCTTTGCTGCGAGGAAACTGAAACAATCACAGGTTTTGGGCGAATTGGCGGTAGGGATCATCGTTGGCGCCATTGCTTATCAGCTCGGCAGCCCGACGGTCATCATCATCCGGCATTCCGAGCTGATTCAGCAGACAAATGACAGTGCCCTGAGTGAAGGCAAAAACTGGGAGACCACGGTTCGGTCCACGCTGGGGCGGGCCAGCCTGCCCAAAGAGGTTGCCGAAAGAGTCGAGCGGGTGCTCCTGAGAAGTGACTTCCCCTCTTACCTTTTACTGGCCAGATCGATCCAGCTCTTCGCAAGCTTTGGAGTCGCAATGCTCCTGTTCATGGTGGGATTGGAAGTCAGCCTGAAAGAATTAAGGTCTATCGGAGTCAGCGCGTCGGCGGTTGCCCTGACAGGAGTAGGCATAACTTTCGGTCTGGTTTTTCTCACGACCTTGCTTCTGCTGCCAAAAACGGCAGGATTAATGCCGCCATTATTTGCCGGCGCCGCCCTCTGCGCTTCCAGTGTCGGGATTGCAGCCAGAATTTTCAGGGATATGAGGCGGATTGACATGAAGGAAGCCAAGCTTGTGCTTGGTGCGGCCATCATGGATGATGTCTTGGGGCTCATAGTGCTCGCGATGGTGACAGCGGTTGCCACTCGTGGCGCTGTTGAAATCGGGCATCTTTTCTGGATCCTGCTGAAGACGGCTCTATTTCTGGGGGCAGTGGTAATTTTCGGGACCAGGTTTCTCGAAAAAACGGTTCAATTCCTCGCGAGATTGGACCTGGGGAACATTAAGCTATTGTACCCTTTTGCACTTCTGATGCTCCTCGCGTGGCTTGCCGACAAAATTGGACTGGCTGCCATCATCGGGGCTTTCGCTGCCGGTGTGGTCATCAAGGAGGAATCCTTCTCCGGTATTGGCCCGGGACTTGATCCCGACCAGAGCGTAGAGTCGATCCTGGCGCCCTTCGAGGGGATTCTCGCTCCGATCTTCTTCGTACTGGTCGGTTTACAGGTCAACCTCGCCACGCTTGCAAACGTAAAGGTCATGCTGAGCGGACTGGTAATTTCCACAGTTGCGGTAGCCGGTAAGCTGGCGTCCTCATTGGCAGTTAGGGGCGGGGCCAACAGGCTCATCGTCGGGGCAGGCATGCTTCCAAGAGTTGAGGTCGCTCTGATTGTCGCCAGCATGGGAAAATCGCTTGGCGTACTGGATGACGCCCTGTTTTCGGTCATCATCATGGTGGTGTTGCTAACTGTTCTAATGACTCCTCCTCTGCTGAAATGGGCCATCGAGGTGGAACGGAATTAACCTCAACTCCTTCAGGGAGCTATCGGCATGTTTCCCCTGTAACATTTCTGATATAAAATACCTGAATTGCTTTGAGCATAGAATATTGTGCGGTGCGGAAAACCCATGCGGCTTCTGGTTGTGGAAGATGAAAAAAAGGTGTCCGGCTTTATTAGGAAGGGCCTGGAGGAAGAAGGCTACGCGGTCGATGTGGCCTTCGACGGCAAAACCGGCCTTCAAATGGCCATGGACGGGGTTCACGACCTGATCGTGCTCGATATTCATCTGCCTGGAATGGATGGCCTGAGCGTTCTGCACGAACTGCGCACGGGAAGAGTGTCAACCCCGGTGCTGCTGCTCACTGTAAGAGCAAATATTGAAGACAAGGTCCTGGGTCTGGATGCAGGCGCTGACGACTATCTGACGAAACCATTCGCATTCCGGGAGCTTGTCGCCAGGGTTCGGGCCCTGCTCAGAAGGCAAACGGAGGCAAAACTTCCTGTGCTGCAGTTTGCCGATCTCACTCTCGACCCCGCTCGTCGCACGGTACTCCGAGGCGGCAAGAAAATTGATCTGACCGCAAAAGAGTATGCTCTCCTTGATTATTTCCTCCGAAATCCCGGGCGGGTACTCACAAGGACAATGATCGCCGACCATGTCTGGGACTATGACTTCGACCCGATGACCAATATCATCGACGTCTACGTGAACTACCTTCGCAGGAAGATCGACTCAGATCGCGAGAATAAACTCATTCGCACCGTTCGTGGAGTCGGCTATGTGTTACAAGAGGAGTAATCCTTGTTTATTAGGTCTATCCGGACACGGCTTACAATTTGGTACACTTGCCTTTTGACCGTTACTCTGCTCATTGTGGGAGGAGCGGCGTTCGGACTTTTGTCGTACAGCCTCTCCCACGAGATGGACAGCGCACTGGACAGTGTTGCCAGAACATTGATCGAACGGGATCAAAACAGATCCGCGACTTTTGTGCCATCTGAAATCGATCAGGCTTTTCGTCGTTTTTTCGGTTTTTCGCCGTGGGATCATTATTTTCAGATGCGCGATCCATTTGGCAAAAGTGATGAGCACCGGTCTTTGCCTTCCACCGGGAAGTTGCCTCTGAGCAGAAAGGCTCTCGATAATGCGATGCGGGGTCTGTCTTCTTTTGAGACAGTGGAAGGTCTCGGAGAGTACCGAGTGCGGCTGCTGACCATGCCCGTAATGGAATCAGGCCGGATGATCAACATTATCCAGGTTGGAATGTCTTTGAAGAGTATCGATGAAACCTATCTTCGGTTCCTTTTGATCATGGCAGGGGTGCTCCCTCTCGGCTTGGTGCTGGCGGCATCGGGCGGATGGCTTCTGGCTCATCGGGCGTTGAAGCCCGTGGACCGGATGACAGCCGCTGCCTGCCGGATAAGCGCCGAACGCCTTAGCCAACGTGTGGAGGAGACAGGAAGTGGAGATGAACTGGACAATCTGGCCAAAACCTTGAACCAGATGCTCACGCGTCTGGATGCTGCATTTACCCAGATCCGCCGGTTCAGTGCCGATGCCTCCCATGAACTTCAGACTCCCCTCACGATTTTGAAAGGTGAACTGGAGGTTGCGCTGCGTTCGGCAAGAACACCCGAGGAATACCGTGCAACCATGGAGAGCGCCCTTGAAGAGGTCGACAGGATCGCTCACCTGGTGGAAGGACTCCTGCTCCTGGCCCGCGCCGAAGCGGGGGTCCTGAGAATGGACCGGCAGGAGGTAGACCTGGAACAGGTGATCGAAGAGGTTTACCTCCGATTAAAGCCGTTGGCGGACTCCCATGGGATAGAACTTCGGCTCGGTGCAATAGAACCGCTCCGCATTCAAGGAGATCGCGAACGCCTGCAGCGCATGACTTCTAACCTCGTGGACAATGCCATAAAATACACCGGGGCACAAGGCCGCGTAACCCTCGGGCTGCAGCACGACAGCAGATGGGCATCCATTCTCGTTTCAGATACTGGAAGCGGGATTCCCATTGAAGAGCAGAAGAATATTTTTCAAGCCTTTTACCGCACTGCGGAAGCCCGTTCCCTGGCAGAACGGGGAACCGGCCTGGGACTATCTATCGCCCAATCAATTGCTGTCGCTCACGGCGGGACCATCCAGGTAGAAAGCGCCCCTGGCCAGGGGAGCAGTTTCAGGGTTTCGATCCCGATCGTCTCTTAAGTGCCAGTTCCAAACATCAGCGAGGAGAAGCTTTTCATCCCAGCTTCCAGCTATTCGCTAACGTTTTAAGACTCCCATTAGCATCTTCTAATTTATCTTTAATCTTCCCTTAACTTTGCCTGTTTATATTCATTGCCGGTATGGAGGATAAGCCATTCCTCCGCTGGAGCCAAGTCATACAACAGCCTTTGTGCAGCATTAAGGAGGAACATCGATGTTTGAGAGAATCCGTAACTCGTTAAACAAACGCTTTGGGATAAAAACAATCATGGGAGTGGCCGTGACATGTGCTTTGGCCGGCCTTTGCGTATCCGGAATGTTTGACGGCATTGGCCGGGCTGCGGTCGAGCCCGACGCTGCTCACCCCCGGATCGGCTCAGAGCAGCCAGTGATTAGCAGCCCTTTTACTGCTCTGGCTGAGAAATGCACCCCTTCGGTTGTCAATGTCAAAGTAACCAAAGTTGAGAAAACCGGCTTCGGGGAGATGCAGATACCAGCCCCGTTTCGGGATTTCTTCAATCAACCATGGTCTCAGCAACTCCCGCAGGATAGAACCGTTCAGGGGGCAGGATCGGGCGTAATCATTTCCAAGGACGGCTACATACTTACCAACAACCATGTGGTGGAAGGCGCAAAAGAACTTACGGTCACCCTGGCTGACAAGGACGAATTCAAGGCGCAGGTCGTCGGAAGAGACCCTAAGACAGACATCGCGATAATTAAGATTGATGCAGGGGAAAATCTGCCGGCGGCAAACATCGGCGACTCCGATCAAATCAAAGTGGGCGATTGGGTGCTCGCCATTGGAAATCCTTTCGGGCTGGGCGATACCGTCACCTCAGGGATCGTCAGCGCCAAAGGGCGTGTGATCGGCGCAGGCCCGTATGATGATTTTATTCAGACCGATGCTTCCATCAATCCCGGCAACTCGGGTGGCCCTCTTTTCAACATGAAAGGAGAAGTAATCGGGATCAACACCGCCATCATCCCTGAGGGTCAGGGAATAGGATTCGCAATACCAGTTAACACGGCAAAATCCCTTATTCCTCAGTTGGAGGCGAATGGGGAGGTTACCCGCGGCTATCTGGGGGTAAACATTCAGTCCATTGACCCCGATCTGGCCAAGGCCCTGAAACTGGAACAGAGCAAGGGCGCCCTGGTTGCCGAGGTTGTGCCGGGCGGACCTGCTGATAAGGCAGGAATCAAGGCCGGTGACGTAATCGTCTCATTCGACGGCAAATCCGTACATGACAGCCACGATTTGCCCGCCATGGTCGCTGCGGCGACGATTGGCAGGCAGGTCCCCGTCACCCTTGTCCGCAACGGGAAAGAGATCAAGATCGACGCCGTCGTCGCGAAGCTAGAGTCCAGCGGGACCAAACTCGCGGAGAGCAAACTGCCTGCTCAGGGCAAATGGGGACTTCAACTTCAGGACTTGAATCCTGAGATAGCTCGGCAACTTGGCCTCGATGATGATCATGGTGTCGTGGTCGCAGGTGTGCAGCCTGGAAGCCCGGCCTATCGAGCATCCATCCAACCGGGTGATGTGATCATGGAAGTAAACCGCCAGACGGTGAAATCGGCGCACGATCTAAAAGAGAAGATCGCCAAAGCCAACGACAGCGATGCTTTGCTCCTTCTGGTGAAAAACGCTCACGGCAGCCGCTATGTTGTTCTGAAAGGGTAGATGCAGTTTCGAGGAGCGGGAAGCGGGAATGAATAAATGTCCGGTACAGCGGCAGCATTGCTTCCTGCTTCTTGCTTCTTGCTCCCTGCTTCTTGCTAAATCCCCGGGATTCGCCCGACCTTTCCTATGGAAATTTCATGCACCGGTATCAGGATATCGGCCATCTCGCGGATTTTCAGAGCGCTGTCGAAGGCTGCAATTGCATCGGTGTGAACTCCCGGAGCAACGATCGGCGCATTGGCGGGAAAGTTCAAAGCGTTGCAGCAAAATCCGGTGATGATTGCCCTCCCGCCGGAGGTGCGGACAGCGACTGACTGACCTCCTGGTGTATGGCCAGGCGTGAAGATAAGGTCTATTCCATCCCTTAAGCTCACATCCCCTTCCACCAGCTCAACATGCAAACCAGCACACTGTCTATTCCAGTTATGCCATGGACCGTACTCCAGTGACGAAGGTTGCTGCAGTCAGACGAATATATCGGTGCACTTTGAGGTAGTCTCGACGTTGAAAGAAGAGCGACAAAATAGTTACATTCATTCACTAGAATTCGATGGACTTAAGGTAGGACCGCAGGTTGACTTTCTTCTGTTTCAACCCGAGCTTTGAGCGAAGACGATGGCGGTGAGTCATGACAGTATTTAAGGACACTCCGAGTACCGAGGCGATTTCTTTGTTTCTTTTTCCAGCCTTGATAAGATTTGCAACCTGGACCTCCATTGAGCTGATGTGTGCATGTTGAAGTGACAAATTTTTCATAAATGGAGAACAGATTTCAGACAGATTTGTCTTCAGGATCTCAATATATGCCTTATACTCTTCACTAAAATAAGCATTTTGTAACTTATCCACATAGGGTAGAATCAGTTCCTTCACATTGTATACAACATTTTCACTGAGTGTCTCCTTGTCTTTCTCCGCCCGCTGGAAGAGCACTCCCAAGGCAATATTGACTTCCTGAAGTTGCCTCTTCATCTTCCGTTCGCGATCAATCCTTTCTATCTTTGCCTCGAGTTCAGGCAACTGGAACGGTTTAGCTATGAAGTCAACCGCCCCGGCCTGGATTATGTCGCTGTACGTATAAACATTGGTATAACCGGTCATCATGATCGTATCGAGTCCCGGGTCGATTTTAAGTATTTCACTGAGGAGCCGCAGGCCATCAATACCCGCTATTTTGATATCAGAGATAACAAGCTCGAAACCGTTTCGTTTCAATACTTCCATCGCTTTAGCCGGATCGGTGAAGCTCTCGCAATAATATCCGGAGGATCGCAAAAACTTAGTCAGCATGTCACAAATATGTTGTTCGTCATCAACAACCAGGATTTTTTTAATTTCCCTTTTCAAATCGACCCTCCTTTCACGCATCGAGAATCTTTGGGACCATCCCGGAAATTTTACCCGGATATGGGATAACGCATTATCTTATATGCAAAAAGGTTTCACAGAGGTTACAGCACAACCGGACTTCACAAAGGGTGGAGGGGCGTCCAGACTGGATTTGCGAAAATGAATCCGTTTCGCAGAAATTTTTTTGGTCGAGATCGCGATTTGTGAAAGCCCGGAGAAAGACTTGGGCAGGATTAACAGGATTTGCAGGATTAAAAGAAATGGCTATGGTGTAGAATGAGAAGCGGGAAGCAAGAAACTTTTGCTCCTTGGATTCTGCTCAACGCCTCTCGGCATCAAAGATCATGTCACAAACGTTGCAAGTTATTTACTTGTATTTGAATATGTGCTCAACGCCTCTCGGCATCAAAGATCATGTCACTATTTCGGCGCGACCCCGCAGACGGGCCAGACCCTGTGCTCAACGCCTCTGGTCCGGTGAGTCCGCAAAGAAAGTGAGAATTTGCGTTGGCGCTGACCAATGTAGGATCATAGGCAGAAGGCCGTCAGATGGATCGGATGCGCGCGATCCGGATGGGCAGCCCATGAATGTTCACAAATGTGATGGAAGTGCTGAACTTCTGAGTCCTCAGGAATTCAAAGGCCAGGTGGGTTATGTTAACAGCTTCCCGGATCACCAGTTGTTGCATGAGTCAACTAAATCATCTCATTAGCCAAGGAAAACTTTCGAACAGACCTCAGAATATCCTATCAGCCCACTCGATGGAATCGGAATAGAGCTGAGGTATCTCTGATTCTTCTATCCCCAACCTTGAAACCAAAGAGGGGAAGTCCATCCAGTTTGCCTTTTCGTAAGAGATGGTAAGATCAAGTACTATTCTGAAAAGATTGGGCTTACCGAGCAAGGCTTCCTTGATGGAGGTTTGAATAGGAAGGTCCTCAAGAATCTCTTCCATAGGTCTGCCCAAGAGAACGTCCATGCACGAGAATAATCCCATGAAGAAGAATTCGGACTTCTGTTTTTTTATATTTGATTGCGAAGCCAGATTCTCGCTAAACCGTGCTCTGAGCAAACAGAGCCTAAGGAGTTCCTGGGGCTGGTCATTTCCGAGTTCCAGGATGATCGCAAGGGATACCCATCTTCTTATCTCCGCCTCACCGAGAATCTGTAGAGCATGCATTATGGATGAGACCTCGCGACGCAAGCCGAAGAAGGCGGAGTTGACATACTTGAGAAGCTTATAAGCAAAGGCAGGGTTTTGCTCGATGATTTGCTTGATAGTCTCGAAGCTCGGATTATCTACGCTGATTTCTTTCAGAATGCGAAGATAGTGTATTTTGTTTCCGGAGATATCCCGCCTGGCAATGATTACCGGCTTGCAGAAGAAATAACCCTGAAAATAGCTGTATCCCATCTCGAGAGCCTCTGCGAATTCCTCTCGGGTCTCGGTCTTTTCCGCAAGGAGTTTTACCGCGCCACCACAGGGAAATCTTTGCGCTATGGTCTTCCTCTCCTGTTCATCTGTTTGGCGCCAATCAACCTTGATAATGTCCACCAGCTCCAGAAAAGGACTGTCCTCATTCCCCCGGAGAATAAAATCATCCAGAGCCAATATGTAACCGCGAGAACGGATCGTTTTTATTGCTTCGATCAACTCATCGTCAGGCTCAACATTTTCGAGGATCTCAACAACACCGATTTCCTTTGGAAGATACGTTGCAGCACCCTCGAGAAGAAGTTTGCGAGTAAAATTCACAAAAACCTTCTTGCCTTGGGAAATTTGCTGCGAGCCGATGACCAAAAGGGCATTCCCGATGACGGAAAAGGATGCCTTGTCTCCGTCAGTCTCTGAGTAGATATTTTCCGCGCTGGAGCGGTACAGAAGCTCATAGCCGTATACCCTCTGCTTAGCGTCGAAGATTGGCTGCCTGGCGATGAAGACTTCCATTGCACTTCCTCCATCAAAACCTATTCAGAGAATCCAATGGGGACCATGCCCGGCGCCGCCGGTCTCCTCCATGAGTTTGACTCCATTGATCAGATTTCACAAGATCACAGAGCGGTTACGTCCGGTTCTTTTAGCTTCATACATTGCCTTATCCACTCGCTTGAAAATTGTTTCAGCGTTCTTGTCAGAAGGCGTTACAGTAGTGCCCCCGATACTGACGGTCAGTGGAATTTCTTCGTCTTGGTAAAGAAAATGAGCCCGCTCTGCGAGTTCGCGCAGTCTTTCAGCAACAATACAGATCCCTTGCTCATCCGTTCCTGGAAGAATTGTGATGAATTCTTCTCCTCCATAACGAGCCAAAAAGTCCGTTCCCCGCAGAATCCTTTCGATCAGCTTGGTAAGCTCTTCCAGACATCGATCTCCTGCCCAGTGCCCATAGTGATCGTTGACTGACTTGAAATTGTCTATATCAATCATCAGGATAGAAAAAATCTCTTCATGACGCTCAAAGCGTGCTAACTCTTCCTGGATGCGCTTTTCATAGGCCCGGCGGTTATGTACTCCAGTCAAGGGGTCAAGGAGGGTCTCTTCTTCCAGAACTTTTGCCCTTTTGTGAACCCGAACGATTTCTTGTTTCATTTCTGTGACACTATGCCTAAGGTTCTTGACCTTCACAGTTGCCTTATTTAATTGAAGGTCGTCATATTTGCGCTTCTTTGTTAGTGCTTCCTTGATTGTCGAAAGCTTGGAGGCAACAAAACCCTTTAACTCAATCAGGTTTGTACTTATGTGGATGGTCTCTGCGGTATCCGCCAAATTATGTGCCAGTGTATTGTTGAACGCTTTGTTGTTCTCGAAGGTTTCGCGAGTGCAGGAGAACGAAGACATGAGGCCGGTTTCCATTTCGACCAAATCCTTGCCTATTTCTTTAACGAGACTGGTGAATTGCTCCAGTTCTCCTTTCGCCCTGCGGGTTGCAGCCCTTATAATTTCGAGAATATTGTTGTTGAGGTCCAAAATTTGCTGAACTTTATTGCTTTTGCTGATGAGTTCACGGATTCCGGAAGCCTGTGTAAGAAATTCTCTGGGGAGTCTATCTTCGAATTCGCTAAGAAGGTTCAGACGGAAATCCTGGAGTGTCTTGATATAAGATTCGATCAATGGATCGTTTCCTTCGTGGACGGGCTGCTTTCGTTGGATCTCCTCGTTAGGTTGCAAAGAACGTTCGAAAGTAGAACCGGCAAATCCTCTATCCATCAGCAACCCAATGTATGCCTGTTTCTTGGATAGCTCTTGGTGAAGCAAGCTGGGAGAAACAAGCTCACCTCTCGATCTGAGCTCTTTTAACGCATCGATTATGACCTCGCAGAAGGTCTCAGCATTGCCGTCGAACAATACATCCGTATCCATTTCCCCTCCTCGCACAGAATCCTCAATTCCTTCCCGAGACCCTGTGCAGGTTTGTCAGGCCAAGTCTGTAAGGACATTTCCCTTCTCTCAGAAAAGGTAGTTTGAAACCCACGGGATAGCCTTTAAAATCTAAACGACAAGCAGTCAAGTGAAAACCTTCCTGTTTCCATCAGCTACCTGTTAAATCGTAAACTGACACTGTCTCATCGGATGTTTCCGGATGGACTGGAGTAGCTAACCCGTTCATCTTCCGATACTCAGGTCGAAGGGATTATCAGACCAAGCTCCAGACATGTTACTCTTTTCGTAAAAGCTTCCTTTGAAGCGCCTGAGTAATTCTTGCCTGAAGACCATCTAAGATTATTGGTTTGCTGGCATAGTCAAAAGTGTCGAGCCTAACTGCCCAAATTTGCCGAATCGGGAGTCCCATGGCCGGTAAGAATATTTAC
Organism: Syntrophobacteraceae bacterium; assembly: GCA_052143075.1. GTDB lineage: Bacteria > Desulfobacterota > Syntrophobacteria > Syntrophobacterales > Syntrophobacteraceae > SbD1. Next base: position 18,964 of record JBKQTS010000144.1, read on the forward strand.
TTTCAGGCAGGGACGCCTTTCCTTCAACGCCTCTAATGTTTCGAGCCCACTGATCCCGGGCATTTTGAGCCGGTTTACTTGCTCTTCGGGTATTCCTGTTCCTAAAGCGCTTTGACAGGTGGTAGAAACTGTAACTCGGCGAAGCTTTCTATATACCGTTTAACATTGTTTGAAACGTCCTTATTTTCTTGATCGAATTGAACTCCCATTTCACAAAATGGGTTGTCTTTTTTCAGGTTTTTGATCTTGCAGTTTATAACTTGCTCTTCCGCCATTCCCGTCAAATTAAAAGAGATTCCAATTGTCTGATCGATGTCGATAGTTAAAGACTCGATCGCGTCATAGTCGAAGCAGATCCTGCATCCTCCCAGGCTGATGTCCACTATGACGGCCTTGTAGTCGCCCCTGTCTGTCTTCAACGATGCAGGGAGAAGACATTCCATGCGCTGCGCTTTACGCAGGTTCATGGCTTCCACCTCAGAGGGATAAGTAAGGAAAACAATTAGTGCCGGCTTCTGAATACTGTTCAGAATCGCAGAGGAAAAGCCATGGACATTTCCGGCATAGACATACCTCACAACTATCGGCTCACCTTCATTCAGTCTGCTCAAAATCCCGGGAATGGCGGGAACACGGATCATGAGGTACTCGTAAGGAACCATTCCGACCAGGACACCGGCTGCTTTACATTTCTGCCCTTTTATGCCCAACTGAAACTGCAGCCTGGTCCCGATTCCAATGTTCAGCGTTCGGTTCTTAAGCATTTTATCGGTAGCTTCCTTAGGCAATGTTGCCCCCCTGAATCAAGTTCTGATTAATATTTTTATATTCCAGCGATGCCCATACACCTTGTATGCGATAGTGTTTGGGCCAATCGACCACGTCTCTCACTTAGATAAAACTTCTACGGAGCAAAAAGGTGAAACGGCCCTCAAAGGGATAGCTCCAATTCCCCTTGGAGGCTTCACATCGGCATTTTCTCGAAAGCCCACTTCATGACTTACTCCAGACAGAAGCCCTTTTGTGACTAGAATATCATGAAAAGGTTTCTCAAAGGTTACATCCCAACTGGACTTCATGTAGGCTGGTGGAGCTTCCAGACTGCATCTTGGAAAAAAAGTCCCGTCCTCAGAATTTTTTTGGCCTGGATTGTCATAGCTCTCAGATGTCCATAAGCGCTCTTCAAACGAACTAATCGTCCAAGGCAATGAGGGTATTTCCTCGGCCTCTCACAGAAGAGCCACCCCGGTCAACTCTTGATGCGATAACGTAAGTGCCTTCTTTGTCCCCTCCCGTCAATTAGTTGGAAGACATGATGCAAAAAATTGTCGATGTACTTTAAGTAGAGTAGGAAGCCTGCTTCCTACTCTACTTAAAGCGTGTACTATGGTGGTGTTTCACTGGTGCGATTGAAATGAATCACAAAAGATTTTGATGATGCTCTGCAATTCAATGGTGCTTAGATTAAGAAAAATGTTTTCGATGATGTAAAAATCATGATATGGTCAAGGGTACATTTCACCAAACGGTGGCAATTGTAACCGACGCGGCTTATACAAAATAATCATCAATTTGTCAAATTAAAGTAAGAGCATCCTCAACCAATATACTATGGAAACCTGTCGAGTACATCGATATGGAAACTATATTAGCCTTTTTCTCCAATTTGCTCACAGTCTCATTTCAAACCTTCGCAACTGAATAGCATCGAACAAAAGTCTTAACCGTCTGGCGATTGAAAAGCTGTGAAAATGGCTACAGTGCGGACGTCAGATTTCGCAATTTTGTTGTTTAACCAGCTTGCTACTGTACGTAACCAATCTTTGCAACAGCCCCAGCTACGGCTCAGTGAAAGTCCACACAGCCAAATCATTGGATTCGCAGGTATTGTCAATTCTGGAGCCGGATTGCCAGAAAACTGACAGAAAAAATGAAAAGGACTGGCCGTCAATTCATTCCCGCGAGCAGTCCATTCAGATCACCTTATTGAATGAGAGGGGATTAAATCCTGCTATTTGACTTTTTCACTGAGAGTCTTGCCTGCTTTGAACTTGACAACTTTTGATGCAGGAATTTTTATCTTTTCACCGGTACGGGGATTGCGGCCTTCACGCTGAGACCTTGTCCCGACGCTGAAGGTCCCGAAACCTACCAGCGTAATCTTATCACCGCCTGCCAGAGCGCCAGAAACAGCTGCAACGAATCCGTCCACAGCTTTATCAGCCAGCAATTTGGTAATGTCAGCTTCACTTGCGATCTTTGCAACCAATTCAGCTTTCGTCATTTTCTTTCCTCCTCAAAGTTAGATAATGAGAACCGTTTCCTCTTAGGACCTCTTAAAAATTCCCATCCATCATTTTCGACCAGTAGACCAACATAGGCCTTCTCCCCTAGGTTAATTTCGTGTTTGGCAATAAATTCAAACACGTGTTCCAACTCCAAAAACTTCGCCACGCCATGTTTAGCAAGGATCAGCTTTCCGTTTGGATCATAATCCTGGATTATGCGTGAGCATGCGTGAAAATTATACTGCGTTCACTCCAACCATATGATATTGTGTCGCAAATTCGTCAAAGGGAGGGCAAGCTGCATGCGCGCAGTTGGTGACAAGCAAAGGGG
>JBKQTS010000145.1:0-2969 GCA_052143075.1 Syntrophobacteraceae bacterium
CAGCTTTTCACGTCCTTTTGGTACACCCTGAAACCACGAAAAGAGCCGTAGATACAAGGGTGGGCTAAGCGAAGCGCAGCCCACCAAGTCTTTTCGAAACAGAGAGCACCGGCAACCTTGAGGTCAACCGCATCCAATCTGCAGGCATCAACCGGGCTGGGGTCAACCACTCCTCATGCTGGGAATGGGCAAAATAGACTACCGCCTGTTCCATTCAGAGCAAGATGTTGCATGCGTGATTATCATGGTTGCTATTTGGGATATTTGGGGTATATCCGATCCTATTTAAAGTCTGAAACGGAGCAGCGTCAGTCAGCTCCTATCAGTGAGGAAAGTTATCGGGAGACGGTGATCAATGATTTTAATCGTGAGAAAGCGATTATGAAGCCTTGTCCTGTTTTATTGGCAGTCAAAAACAATAGAATTCTGGCAATCCCCGATTGTCACGAGACTTGCATCCTGAGAATAAAGGGACAATGCCTGCTGCGTCTAATAACTGAATTTCTTCGGAGGCTCATCTACGCTTTAACCGAAAAGTAAAGTGGACTTCGGGTCACATATGATTCGGAGGTGAAAATCCCTCAAGCAGTACCCCTCCGATCGAGAAAGAGGAGAGATGTTGACCTCCTGATGCCCTGATGGTCCTAGCGGTATCCGGCGCCTTTGGGCAGTTCATACCCGTACCGCGCCGGGTCGCTCAGGACCTCCTTGATCGCCAAGATCCTGAAAACATAGCGCTCAGTCTCCTGCGGCAGCATCATTTGGTAGCAATCGCTCTCTCCCTGCGCGCGGCATTCGTCCATAATGCGTTTTTCACCGGAGTTGTAAGCCGCTATGGCGAGAGGCCAGCTCTTGAAATTGCGGTAAAGATCCCCCAGATACTGGAAAGCGCTGTCGGGGGAGCGCTCGAAGTCATAGCGCATGTCTACCGATTTCCTCTTCGGGGTATTTAGCGGGGGCTCGATTTCCGCAATGGCGACATACTTCAGGTCTTCGGGCAGGTTGAGGCGCCGGAGGCGTTCCTCAATCGACGGGAAATAGCGCTCCTTGCGTTTTAACCACTGGTAAACCTGCGCATGGTTGTACACCACGAGTGTGAACTCTTTGTCGAATCGCTCCATGACATCCTGGTTTTCCAAGGGGACGGGCTCCCCGCACAAGTCGATCCTGCCGGGCGGAGAATAATAGGTGACCAGGCCAGGGCCCTGATACACCGGATGCTGGACCTGTCCGGGCGCTACCGTCTTTTCTGCCTGAGCCGCCGCCTGGGCGGACGGACCTGTGGGCGTGGTTGCACAGCCAAATACGCCGACCGCGATGAAAAGGGCTGTCATAAGGTAGACCAGTCTCCCGAGCCTGAAGCAATCGTGCATAGGGCGCCTCCAAATCCGATAATTTCCTTCGAGCCATATCCCTGCGAACTCGAGAATGTTTACGCATAAAAGGCATCCGTCCATAGTAAGCATCAAGTTGTTTGCCGTACACCAGAATCGCATTTTCAGGTTGGATTCTGCCGAAAATCTCGAACACCGCAGAGTTCCCGAAACCATACGAGTCTCTAATCGAAGATGCAAGTGATAGGTGACTGAGCCTAATTTTTTCAACTCCAGACACACTCCTTCCCCGCTTTTGATGGTCTCGTTTCCCTACCCCAGGTAATGGACGGGTGCTCAGGGAAAAGTTATGCGATATCAGCGAACAAAGGAAAAAGCAGACACAACGTGGATAAACAGCTTGGTATGGCAGACGACCCTGACCCTACATACCTTGCCAATTTGGAGAGAGTCCAGTTCGCGGCGATCCGGTAAACAAATGATTTGAAAATGGCGAAGATTTTCGCGCCTCATTTCTCAACAACGAGGAGAGGTATGTTCCTCATCGTTAGCCTGAGCAGTTATAGGTTAACGGCGCCCCCATCTTTTTCGATGGGGCCGCCTGGTTGCCGGAAGGGGGAAGGAAGGCGTTCAGGCAATGGCTTGACATAAACAAGAAAGCTTGTGAAGGTTTAAAGAGTGCCGTAGACAGCGGCTATTCCAACCTGGAAAAGTTTTTCTCATCATAGGCTGACTCACTTCTGAAAATTAGATTTGCTTGCAATAGCGAGTAATAAAATTTTCGTTATCGACTACGGGATGAGCCAAGTTTGTTTTTAAGTCCTTTACGTACTATGCCGATCTTATGTCCAAACTGCCGAACTCGGTGGGCGCGTGAATTCAATTCAAATATTTTCTAAAAGGGAAAATTCATGAGCAGAAAGATCCATGATGCCGACTTTGAGAAATATGAGGGCGACGAACTGGAAAGAGTGGATGATGGCTGTCCTACCGGTATGAGCCTGGATTATGAGGATGTGTTGGACGGGGACGCTTTAGACCTTGGTTTTACTCGCGAAGAATGTATGGATAAAATCTTTTCTGATCCCCTTCTGGACATAGTTGCCAGCTTGGATGTTAGCGAAACGCCATACCGTCCAGAAAGTCGGGATGAAGCTTCTCGAAAATATATCGCAGAGTATCTTAAGAAACACCACCTCCTCGGCGTCACCGAGTGCAGTAACTGTGGCAAACTCAATTATGAAGGTGACGAACACTGTTCGCGGTGTGGAATAAGCTAAGAAACCCTGAAAATGAAACGTTCTCTGGGGTAGTGACTACGGAAATATCTCAGCAAATAAAATGCTGTATTGCACGCAGCTGTAAGTAACAAATCTTCGAAGCATCAGCACACACAGGCTTTGCAAAGTCCACATAACTTACCGTGAGGCGCCGTTTTCTGGAAAATGGGCAAGGATCAACTACTCGAGCGCATTTTCGTCATACGAGATGATCAAGCTCGCTGGTAATGAACCGGAATAATGCACCAACTTCAGTGCCAAGCATCCCAACCGCATTTTCGGCTCGGGTCTTTGCCCGAAAAAACTTCAGTTGCGCGCCTGAGACCGGAAAAGGTATACAATTTCCGGTTGGAAT
>JBKQTS010000146.1:0-2898 GCA_052143075.1 Syntrophobacteraceae bacterium
ATCGTTTCCGCCGCGATTTGCCGCATCTTGAGCGTTCCGCTCCGGATAATTTCATCGATAAGGCCGGGTTTGCTCCGATATAATGCCATCCTCTCCCGAAAAGGACTCAGGAAGTTGTTCAACGCCCTTGCGAGTTTTTCCTTTACCTCCCGGTCGCCGACTTTGCCGGTGCGGTATCGCTCTTGAAGGTCCTCTACCTCCGAGCTATCCTCGTTGAAAATCCGGTGATAAACAAAAACGGGATTTCCCTCGACGGCGCCCGGAATATCAGCGTGAATACGCTTTGGATCGGTGAACATCCCTTTGACTTTGGCCACTACTGTTTGTTCATCGTCGCTCAAAAAAATGGCGTTTCCCGCCGATTTGGACATTTTCCTCCGGTTGTCAGTGCCAACAAGCGCTGGAACGTCGCTTGAAAGCGGTTCCGGTTCAGGAAACACATGGCCGTACGTGGAGTTGAACTGGCGTGCCAGTTCTCGTGTGATTTCAATGTGGGCCAGGTTGTCCCTGCCGACAGGGACAAGGTGGGCACGGGCAAGCAAAATGTCTGCGGCTTGAAGGATTGGATATCCAAGAAGACCGAAGGGAAGCGATTCCTCCGCTATGCTGGCGTCCTGGGCCATCTGTTTGATACTCGGAAGGCGCAGAAGCCGGTTTACAGACACCAGGTTCTGCAGATATGTATGCAGTTCGTGGGTCTCGGGCACGGCTGACTGAAGATATATGGCGCTCCTTTCGGGGTCTATCCCCGAGGCCAGGTAGTCAAGCGCAAGGCCTCGGGCATTCAAAAGGATTTGCTTTATATCCTCACTACTCTTTTTTGTGGTGAGCATGTGCAGATCGGCGACTACGATGACCGTTTCATACTCGTACTGGAGCTTCACCCGGGCAGCCATGCTTCCCACCCAGTGCCCAAGGTGCAATCTGCCGGTCGGGCGATCACCGGTGAGGATCCTCTTCGGCCTTTCGTAACCCTTTTGTCCAGACATTTCTATTGCTGTAACCGTTCACTGCAGAGTGCGCAGGACACCTGAGGGCCTGGAAGTCTTTACAGGTGCCCCAGCATACGCATGCGCTCCTCGGAAGCGGCTACCCGTTCCTGCTCGAGTTCCGCCCTGATCAGCCTCAGGCGCTCCAGTTCAAGTAAAGCCGCTTCCCGCCCGCGCTCATCCGCTCGGCTGATCTCATCCCTCAGGGCGCTGGCGCGCAGGGAGGCTTCCCTGATCTTGTTCAGGACGTCTTGCTCTCTTCTCGTAAAAATATCTTTCTTGTCCGCACAGGTGAGGCCTGCGGGCGTAATTGTTTTCTCATCACATGAGCAGCATCCTGAACCTTCGTCAAACTGATCCTTCTTCATATGATTCCCTCCGGTGGAATAATGATTACGAACCTGGAATATGATAATCTTCGCCACAGGTTTGCGAAAGATGGGCGGAAAGCAACGCCGGCATTTAAGAGGCGTGGACCTGGAGTTTTATATCGGGGTTGAAGGCGATTTTTCAGCAAGCGGTACGAGAATCGAGAAGGAATCAGGCTCCAACACAGATTTGCCGATACTTGCAGGCAGGCTGGTCGCAATAGCCGGAGGATTTGGCGAAACAGTCAAAGTTGCCCTCTTGAGCCTGCCGTTTTCGATAGAGAGGAGTCAAAGCTTCCTTGAGGCATTCTGCGCAAAGCCCATGCGAGTACCCATCGATGTGGGGGTTCCCGCATCCCCATGTTTTATGGCATCTAATACATTGAAACATCATAAGTCATTCCTGGTTGTGAGTGTTTCGCAAAAATAACTTATACTGCTGTTTTGAAGAGCAATGTTTATGCCATCGGTTCCCTTTCGCATTCTTGCCGGCCTGACAGCAGTGCCTCCTCACCGTCGTCAAAAATATGAACGATTTTTTCCCGCCTGGTTACATTTCTTTCACTTCAGCCTGCGCGGCAAATCGTCTCCCTTAATTATTGGATCGGACCTTTCATAGTTAAACTTGAAGATTGTGTTAAAATTTGAGAAAACAGACAGGCCCTGAGCCAAGGTCGCCCGGTACCGGAGGCAGGTGCGCGTTTTTCTGATTTTTCGCGTAGATTGGCATATTCTTGAGCTACTCGATGGAAGGAGCAGATGTGCGGAAAATAATTCTCATCATGTCGGTTTTTTTGGTCGCGGCCTGCAGCATAACTGAAGTAAAACCTTATCTAAAGCCCGCAGAAGTCGACATACCAAACAGAATAGCCGAGCAGCAGAAGTGGCTGGAACAGTATGTCGCCTCGAAAGTAATCCCTTTCGAAGAGGCAAACCCCATCAAGGATAAACTCAAAAAGGTCAAAGACAATTACGACCGGTTGCAAGCTGCAGGGGGCCCCACCGCCAAGGATTCCAGGGAAATAAACCGAATGCTTGACCAAACCAGCGAATTGATTTTCCGGGCAGCACAAAAACGGAAACAAAAGACCTATAATTATTAGTTTTTGATGCGTGGTTTTTTCGATATCCCGATCACATTGGGAACAGGCAGCGGAAATTGGAGGGAATTTTTTTCAAGGCCTCCCCAGACTCCGTATCTTTCAACAGTCATCCTTGATGCAGACAGATAAAGTGAAGCTTGTGGTCCGCCCTCGAGATACATTGCGCTCTTTAGCGAAAGCGGAAGAGAGAGCAGGATGTCTATAAAATCATGAACCGAAAGGGGAGTCCTGCTGAAAAGAAACAGGATATTCCCCTGGAAGTCCATTCCGACCGCCAGGGTGCTCCACTTGGAATCCTGCCTGCTCCAGACATTTTGCTGGCTGCAGGAAATCATTCTTATACTTTGCACGAATGATTGGTATTTTTGACGCAAGTCGTTAAAATCCTGACATTCACGGTCAATGAGCTGTATTTCGGGGAGATTTTCTCCTACCGGG